>NZ_KB906559.1:0-206838 GCF_000381505.1 Thioalkalivibrio sp. ALM2T | reverse complement strand
CTCGCCTGCGCATCATCCGTCAGGACGAACGGGTTCACACCGTCCTCGGCGATGGTCACCGTGCCCTCGACCGACGCCACCAACCCGTCCAGGCCCACCTGGCCATTACGGATCGCCGCCGCACCGTCGGCTGTCAGCACCACATTGCTACCTTCCAGCGCCAGATAACCGCCGCTGTCCTCGTTCAGCGACAGGGCGATCTCGCCCGCCAGTTCGCCGTCGATACCATCCAGGTCCAGATCGGTCGTGACTTCGAACACCACATCATTCTCGGCCGCCGACTGCGGCCAACCGTCGGTCGCGCCATCCACCAACTCCAGACCCACCGTCAGCTCCGGCTGTGGAGTCGGTACCACCACACCACCTTCGGCGCTGGCTTCGAGCATGAAGGTATTGACGAGGCCTTCACCGATGGTCAGCGAGCCTTCGATGGTCACGTCAAGATCGTTTCCTGAAACCTGGCCGTTCTGGATGGCTCTGGCACCTTCCTCGCTCAGTACGACCGACCACTGGCCCCAGTCATTCTGTGAAAGCTCAAGGTATTCGCTGTCGCCACCAACGATCTCGTACGAAAAATCGCCCAGCGAGGGGTCGATGCCATCAAAGTCAGCCTGAGGGTTGATCCAGAATACCGGCATGCCTGCGTCAACTGCCGACGCGGGGTACCCAAAATCTCCGGCCACGTTATCCGCGCCGACACTGAGTTGCTGGAGATCAGGCTCCTGCACCCCAGGCAGCTGGTCCACCGGAGGCATATAAAAGACTTCTCCCGGCCAAAGTTCGACATCAAACGTCGGCTGCGGGACCTCCACCGCAACGGCTGAAACTTCCGTCGCCGAAACCGGACCGATTCCCTCGATTTCCACGGTGCCCTGAACTTCGACAGAAAACTCGTTATTGGGTACCTGTCCATTCTGCAAGGCCCATGCGCCCTGCTCGGTCAACACGACGGCTGGATTGCCCTCGGAATCCGTACCAATCGCCAGATAGTCCGAATCGCCCCCAACAATTGCATATCCGATCGGGCCCGCGGCCGTATCCGGCAATCCGTCCAGATCCAACGTGGAATCAAGGCTGAACACCGCCAAACCCGTACCGGGTTGTTCAGAGGGCGACACGTCGGCCTCTTCGACCCGAGCGGACATGACGTCTGGACTTTGGGGACGAATATCCGCTACGACCCGCGAGACCATCTCACTGAGCGGTGTAACGCTGATGACGAGGCTGGGTTCCGGTACCACTTCGTCGGTGGTTGTCCCCGTGTCGTCTGTGGTTGTCCCGGTCCCAGTATCAGCGACCGTCCCTCCATCTTCACCGCCAGCTTCACCGGGGCCGCGCAGGGAATTCGACTCATAGGCGTAGGTGACCTGACCTACTTCCTCGGAACCGCGGGTGACACGGACGAAGCCGCTACCTTCTCCGGCGCCGCCACCGTCGGCACCGGCGGCCGGGGCTTCGATCAGGTCGGTGATGTCTTCGCCGCGATCCAGGGCGGCGATGATCTCCTCAACGGTGGCGTCGGCCACCTCGGCGTCCTGGGGTTCGGGTTCAGCGGATTCGGCAAGGTCCGAGGTAATAGTCGCGGACTCGTTGCCGGCGAGGGTCATGGTAGAACCATCCTCGAAGGCCATTTCGATGAAGGCGCCGTCTTCGGCGATCACTTCTTCGCCATGGAAGATTGGGTCGCCCGGCTGCAGGACGCGGGTGTTGCCGTCCTCGTCCCGCGCAATGACGGTGCCGACAATGGATTCAACGGTCGCTACGACGACTTCGGACATGACGATCCCCTTGGATACGGTACTAGTTGAAAGTTTTTGCTGGATAGGATGCTAGGGGAGCAGCCGCTGGCGCGACAGCTGTACTGAAGTACAGGGGGGGGCAGGAGGAACGGCCGTAGGACTCGACCGGGAAAACCAGATGCACTCGTAACGATTTGGGTCTGGATTTCGGGCGAGGTGATTCGCCCCATCCACGAACCGAGCGAGTCGAGCGCCGAAGGCGAGCCATCCGTCAGGCGGCGCGGCCCGCAGGATGGTCATGTGGGTCGCGAACCCCATCACCCCCGGACGACGGCCAGAAGGAGCGCCTGGACCGGATCAGGCCGTGGGCCAGGACTCGCGCAGACGCGTAAGGTGCAGGACGAGCTGGACGCGATCGTCGACGTCGAGCTTCTTGAAGACCGACCCAAGGTGCATCTTGACCGTGCGCTCGGTCATCCCAAGCTGGCGTGCAATTTCCTTGTTGTGCGCGCCGGTGGTCACGGCAAGGGCGACCTGTCGTTCGCGCGGGGTCAGGTCCTCGAACCCCTCGGGCGGTGTTTCCGGATCCTGCGGTTGCGCGCTGCGCACCGTGCGGATCATGCGGGTCATCAAATCCGGGCCCACCCACAGACCGCCCCCAGTGACGGTGGCTGCAATCGTTCGCAGCTGGGCGACGTTCGCCAGGGTGTGGCAGTAGCCGTGTGCGCCGGCGTCGAAGGCTCGAATGCCTTCTTCGTCATTCGGGTGGCGGGAGTGCACGATCACGCGGTGTACCCGCGTGCGCTGCCTGACGTGCTGGTCCCAATCGGCGACATCCGTTCCGACCCAGCACGCCTCGGCGCCCTCGGGCAGCGCCGCGGGAAACGGCGGTCGGAGCACCTGCGCGTCCGGAAACGCCGCCTCCCAGCGCGGCGACGGCCGCGCATCTTGATCCATCAGGAAGATCTGCATGTTTCTCAGCGCTCCGTAAAGGCCAGATCGCCCGCGCGGAGGATCGGCTTCAGCAGGTACTGCAGGATGGTTCGACGTCCGGTGATGACATCCACCTGGGCCACCATCCCCGTCATGATCGGATGCTCCTCGTCGAAGCCGGTCTCGTCGGTTCGCACGCGGACCTTGTAGAAGGTGTTGCCATCGTCGTCCGTGATCGTGTCTGGACTGATGTGTTCGACCGTCGCCTCCAGCCCGCCATAGATCGCGAAGTCATACGCCGTGAACTTCACCCGCGCCTGCAGGCCCGGCCGTAGATAGGCGATGTCCCGCGGCGACATGCGGGCCTCGATCAGGAGTTCGTCCTCCAGCGGGACCACCTCCGCCACCTCGCGCCCCGGCGAAATCACGCCGCCCCGAGTGGTCACGAACATCCTCTGGACAATCCCGGTCATCGGGGAGCGCACCTCGGACAGGCGCACACGGTCCTCGAGCCCTTCGGTTCCCTCGGCCAGCTCCTGCAGGCGGCCCAGCGTGTCGGCCAGCTCGGCGCGCCACTGGTTGCGGAAGTTGAGCCGCACCTCGCGGATCTTCTCTTCCGCCTCCTCGATAGCGGCATTCAGGCGGGCGATCTGCGCGGTCGCCTGGTCGCGATCCCCCCGGGCATTGGACACTTCCCGCTGCAGGCGGAGCACCTCCACCTCCGAAACCGCTCCGCTTTGCACCAGCGGTTCGGTGACGTCCAGTTCCCGGCTGGCCAGTTCCAGTGCCCGCACGGCCTGAGTCCGGCGTGCGCGCACCTCGTTCAACTCTTCCTGGCGCTGGTTCAGCTGTTCCTCGGCAATCCGGATGCGCGAGTTCAGTTCCGCCAGGCTTTCTTCATACAGTTGCTGTTCCTGCTCGACGATGGCGGACGGGCCCTGTTGCAACTCCGGCGTCACCAGGAAGGGCGTATCCGAAAGCAACGCGATCAGACGCGCCTGCCGGGCCCGCAGCGAAAACTCGCTGGCGCGGGCCTCGCCCAGATCGGAAAGAAAGCGTGTGGGATCAATACGGACCATGACATCGCCGCGTTCAACGACATCACCCTCGCGCACGAGGATGTCCGAGACGACGCCCCCATCCATTGATTGCAGCACCTGAAGGTTCTGCGAGGGGATCACCCGCCCATCGCCACGCGCGACCTCGTCGATCTCCGCCACCGATGCCCAGTACACGAGCAAGACGAGCGTCACCAGAATGCCGTACAACAGTGCACGGGCACGCAACGGCTTTTCCTGGATCTGGGTCCAGTCGGCATCCGAAGCCCAGTTCCGGTGGTCCGCGCCCTCCTTGGTCAGCCAGGGCCGAAAGATCCGGTCCACCATGGGCGCGCCGACCTTGCCGGCGCGATCCATCCCGCGCCCGAGGTCTTCGAACCCCTGTCCTTCCTTTCGCTTGCTCACGCCTGTGCCTTCCCGACGCGGCCTTCCCGCAGGGCCTGGACCACCTGGTCTTTCGGCCCGTCTGCCACCACGCGGCCCTGATCCAGCACGATGATGCGGTCCACCAGCTCCAGCAGCGAGGTGCGATGGGTCACGATCACCGCCGTGCGGCCCTCCATGAATTCGGCCAGGCGACGCTTCATCGCCTGCTCGGTCGAGTTGTCCATGGAGCTGGTGGGTTCGTCCAGCAGAAGCATGTTCGGCTCGTGCAGCACCGCACGCGCCACCCCGACACTCTGTTTCTGGCCTCCCGACAGGCGCCCGCCGCGCTCGCCGACCTGCATGTCGATGCCCTGCGGATGGGTGTTGATCAGGTCCTCGATACCGGATATCCCGATCGCCTTGCGAATCGCCTCGTCCGAAGCCAGCGGATCACTGGCGACCAGGTTTTCCCGGAGGCTGCCGTAGAACAGCGTCACCTCCTGACCCACATACCCCAAGGAACGCCGCAGCTCCGCCGGGTCGAGCTGACGCACGTCGATGCCGTCGACCATCACCGCGCCGCCGGTTGGCTGGTACAGGCCCATGATCAGCTTGGCCAGTGTGCTCTTCCCGGAGCCCACCCGCCCCAGGATCGCCACATGCTCCCCCGGCTGGATGCGTAACGAGACGTTGCGCAAGGCCGGGTTGGGCTGCTCGGGGTAGGCGAAATCCACATTGCGGAACTCGATTGCTCCCTCGAAGCGATCGCGACTGAGGAACGTGGATTCCGGAGGCCGCTCCACCGGCAGCGTCATGATCTCGTTAAGGGAGCCCAGCGCGGTGGAAGCCTGGTGATACTGCATCAGCAGCCCCGCGGTCTGACTGATCGGCGCCATCGCACGGGAGGAAATCAGGTAGGCGGCAATCAGACCGCCCATCGACAGATCGCCCTCCATCAGCAGGAACACGCCGAGGACAATAATGGCCACCCCGACGGTGTGCTGTGCCCATAGCGCGGTATGGGTAACGCTCGCCGTGAGCAGGCGATTCTGCGCACTGGTGCGGGCCAGATGCGCCGTCGAACGCTCCCAGGTCGCCTGGACTCGCCCCTCGGCGCTCAGCGCCTTCAGGGTCTCCGCACCGGCAAGGCTTTCCACCAGCGTGGAGTTGCGCTGCGCTGCGACGCGGTAGCTCTCCTCCGCCAGTGCATGCAGCTTGCGGTGGATCGCCGTCGCGTACAGCAACAGCACCAGCGCACCGATCACCACCGGTACCGCTAGCGGCCAGGCGATCAGCGCGATGATCGCAATGAACAACAGCGCAAACGGGAGATCGACAAAGGCGATGATCGTCGCCGAAGAGATGAAGCTGCGCACCGACTCGAACGCCCCGATATTGGACGCGAACGAGCCCACCGAGGCCGGCCGATGCTCCATGCGCAGACCCAGCACCCGCTCCATGATGTGCGAGGACAGCTTTACGTCCGCTCGCATCGCGGCCTTGTCGACAAAATGACTGCGCATGGTGCGCAAGACCAGATCGGCGATCAGCACGATCACCACGCCCGCCGCGAACATGAAGAGCGTTTCTGTCGCGTGGTTGGGGACGACGCGGTCGTACACGTTCAGCACGAACAGCGGCATCGCCAGAGCAAAGAGGTTGATCATGACCGCCGCCACGAGCACGTCGCGGTACAACGGCCGATTCTCGCGAATGACCCGCCAGAACCAGTGTCCCTTGTCTTCCTTCGACACGCGTGGTGCCCGCGCGTCCATGCGGAACTCGGGGCGAACGTAAATCGCGCGGCCCAGATAGCGTGCCTTCAGACGGTCGATCGGGACGTCGATCACCGCGTCACCCACCTCCGGGTCGACGACGCGGGCCACGCTCTTGTCCTCGTTCCAGCCCACCAGGACCCAGGCATCGTGGTTGTCGAGCAGCAGCAGGGCCGGCAGGAGCTCCTCTTTCAGCGCCCGCGGCTCGCGGGTCACCGTCCGCGTGGTCATCCCCGCGCGCCGCGCGGCACGATCCACCAGGCCCGGGCTGAGACGCCCGTCTTCCAGGGGAAGGCCGGCACGGGCCGAATCCGCCGTCAGGTTCAGGCCATGGGTACGCGCTATGAGGATCAGCCCGACCAGAAGGGGATCGGGACGATCGCTTGCATCCAAAACCGGGAGAGATTCCGTGGCGGCCGTCGCATCGCCTACAGGCCCTGCTGCGGCCTTTTGCTCGTCCGGTTTCGACCCCGCGGTATCGTCCTGCTCATCGGCATCGTGGCGGTTGATAGGTATCCCTCAGAAGGCAGCTTCAAAGCGGGGGCGGGTGCCCGATCCATCAACGCCCCCCGTAATGTCGATTGCGTCACAACTTTGCCTCGGGCGGCCCTGCCAGCACAAGGCGGTCACTAGCCATCGACTAACGGCGAATTAACGCGCCGGCGGGCGCGAAAGAAACGACGCAGCTGGTCGCCCGCCTCGTCTCCCCGAACACCGCGCAATACCTCGATATGGTGGTTATGAGAGGGATGGTGAATCAGGTCCAGGGCACCGCCAACAGCGCCTGTGCGGGGGTCGACTGCGCCGAAAACCAGCCGCGCCACCCTTGCGTGAATCATGGCTCCGGCACACATACTGCATGGCTCCAGGGTCACATAGAGCGTGGTACCCGGAAGCCGGTAGTTCCGCAGTCTTTCGCCGGCCGCACGCAACACCCGGACCTCGGCGTGGGAGGTCGGGTCGTGCTGCGCGATCGGGGCGTTGTGACAGGACGCCAAACAGGTTCCATCTGCGGCCACCAGCACCGCCCCGACCGGGACCTCGCCCAATTCGGCGGCACGTCCGGCCTCTTCCAGGGCCCGGGCCATCCAGAAGTCGTGGGCCTCCGGTTGCTCCGGCCGAGGTCCATCGGCCCCGGCGGGCGCCGGACTAGCGTCCGCCATCGGCCTGCGGTCCGGGCCTGGCCAGCGCCGACTCGATCGCGTTCGCCAGGTCGGCCGGCTTTTTCTGCGGGGCGAACCGGTCCATCACGCGACCGTCGCGGCCGACCAGGAACTTGGTGAAGTTCCACTTGATGCCCTGCGTGCCCAGGGCACCCGGCGCCTGTGCCTTGAGGTGCCGGTAGAGCGGATGCGCACCGTCCCCGTTCACTTCGATCCTGGCGAATACCGGAAACGAGGCCCCGAATTTTACCCCGCAGGCCCGAATCTGGTCCGCATCACCTGGCTCCTGCCCGCCAAACTGGTTGCAGGGAAATCCCAGTACCCGGAACCCCTGTTCGGCGTAGCGATCGTGCAGGGCCTGCAGGCCCTCGTACTGGGGGGTAAAACCGCACTCGCTCGCGACGTTCACGATGAGCAGGACATCGCCCCGCCAGTCCGCCAACGGCTGCTCGCCTCCCTCCGGCAACGGCGCGGAAAAGTCGAAAACGTCGCTCATTCGCGGGCCTCCCCTTCGGCTTCGCGCAGCAGTTCGTGCTCCAGCTCCGCGAGGACATCAGCGGTCGCCTGCGACAACGCGGAGACCAGGCGCGCCGCCGAACGCCGGTCGATGGTGTGTTGTGCGTCCATGTGGACCAGGCGGGAACGTTCCGCCGTGCGCAACTGGGTACGCAGCCCCACGCGGCCCATTCCCCGCACCGGTTGATCGCCATCCGCCGCCGGAAGCGCGTCCAGGTTCGCGGCGTCGAGATCGCCGTAGAGGGCCGTTACCAACAGGTGAAGCTCCACTGCGGGTCGCCCCTCGGCCCGGACGTTGGCCGCGCTACCGACCAGTTCGACGGCCGCACCCTCCCGCGTCCAGCGCTCGCGCAACAGCTGCTCGATCTGTTCGCCCGGGGTCAGAAACCATTCGTTGTAGTAGTCGGATTCGTAGCGATGGTCACCCAGGCGGTAGACCAAACCCTTCCCGGAGTAGGCCGGCGCCACGCGTACCGAGCCCAGTTCGACCGCCAGGGGACGATCCGTTTCGGCCTGCAGAGGGGCCGGTTCGGCCGGCAACTCCAGCAGGAACCATGACCGGTCCACCGCATCGCGCTCGGGAATCAACGTGCAACCGCCCAGAAGCCAGGCCGTCAGCAGTACGGCGGGTAAGGTCCATCGGATCATCAGTTACTCCTCGTCCATCGTGCTGCGCGGCGGCGGCGCACCAAACAGTGCACCGCCCGGATTACGGCGGACATCGTCCGACAGACTGCGCAATCCACCCATCGCGGCCTGCAGTTCGTCGAGGGTTTCCAGCAACTTGCCCTCGCTCACGTCCATTCCCCGATTCAGGCGCTCCACCATCGAATCCATCCGGTCCACCAGACGTCCGACATCGGCGGCCTCGGCGGTCTCGCGCAGCTCGCGCAGCGCGGCACGGGTCTCGCTGGGCAGGGCCTGAGTATCCGGGTGTTCGACCAGACGCTCCACCGACTCCATCACCCGGTTCGCCGTGCGGGTCGTGGTCTTCAGCTCCTCGATCATTTCATCCGCCTGTTCTGCCAGGCGCCCGGTATCCAGTTCACTAAGGGCGGTGTCCACCGTGATCAGCAGACTGGTCAGGTTATCCACGACGCCCTCGATATCCAGCTCGTCGATGCGCTTGAGCAGGCTTTCTGCATATTCGAGGAACTGCATTGCGGTACTGGGCGCCGACGGGACATAGATCGAATGCGGCTCCCAGTCATGCGCCAGCGGGGGATGATTTTCCGGGTCGGAGAAATCCGTCTCCAGGTAGTTCATGCCGGTGATCCCCTGCGCCGCCATGCGCACGCGCAGACCCGCGTCGATCAGGCTCTCGAGAATACGGTTCTCGAACTCGCCTTCCTGTGCACTGGCGGCGAAACGGTCCGGATACAGCCGCGCCCGCACCATCACGTAGCGCCGGCGATCACGCGGGCGCACGTCGGATTCGTAGACCACCGAGGTAAAGGTCAGGTCGGTCACCTCCCCGATGTTCACGCCGCGAAACTTCACCGGCGCGCCCACCTCCAGGCCCTGCACCGAGGAATCCATGTACGTCTCGATCTGGATGGACGGACGCAGCAGGTTACCCGCCGTCAGGATCAGCAATGCCGCCACCAGGGCCGCCAGCCCGCCGAGGATGAACAACCCCAGCCGGAAATGATGTCGGGCACTCATGCGGGCCTCTCTTCGTCGGAATCCGTCCGCCGCAGGAACCGCTGCACCCACGGATGATTCGATGTGTCACGCAGGGTCGCCGGGTCGCCCTCGGCTGCAATCCCCTGGCTTTCCTTGTCGAGCATAATCACCCGGTCGGCAATCGCAAAAATGCTGGCCAGTTCGTGGCTGACAATCACCATAGTCATGCCCAGGGTCCGCGCCAGGCGCTGGATCAGCCGATCCAGGTCCGCCGAGGTGATGGGATCCAGCCCGGCCGAGGGTTCGTCCAGGAACAGGACCTCCGGGTCCAGCACCATGGCGCGCGCGATGGCCGCGCGTTTCTGCATGCCACCGCTGATCTCCGAGGGCATGAAATCGGCAAACGAACCCAACCCCACCAGCTGCAGACGGGCGCGCGCGATGGCGTCCATCGCCTGGCGCGGCAACTTCGTATGCACCTCCAGCGGCAGACGCACGTTTTCCAGCAGGGTCATCGACCCGAATAATGCGCCCATCTGGTACATAACGCCGACCCGCCGCAGAATCGCCTCGCGCTGCGCGCCCTCCGCTTCGGCGATATCCGACCCGGCTACCCAGATATGCCCGGCCTGCGGCCGGTTAAGCCCGATCATGTGCTTGAGAAGCGTGCTCTTGCCACTACCGGAGCCCCCCAGGATTACGAAGATCTCGCCCCGGCGAACATCGAAATTCAGATCGCGCATCAGCACAAGGTCATCGAAACCCATGGTCAGCCCGCGAACACGGATGACCACTTCGCCATGCGTGCCATCGGGGACGGTCGTGCCCGCGTCGGTCATTCCTCAGACCCCCAGATGGTAGAACATCACGGCGAACACGCCGTCCAGCACCACAATGAGAATGATGGATGTCACCACCGCGCTGGTGGTGGAAAGCCCGACCGAGGCGGCCCCGCTGCCGGTCTGCAATCCGCGCAGACACCCTACCCCGGCGACCACCAGACCGAATACCACCGCCTTGACCAGGCCGGAGAACAGATCGGACAGTGTCAGCGCGGACGTCACCTGATTGAAGAACGCCACCCAGGGGATCCCAAAGCCCTGCATCACCACCGCGGCACCGATCAGCCCGATCATGTTCGCGTACAGCGCCAGTAGAGGCGCAACCAGCAACCCCGCGAGCACCTTCGGCAACACAAGAAAACGCACCGGATCCAGCCCCATTGTCTTCAGGGCGTTGACCTCTTCGTTCACCTTCATCGTGCCGATCTCGGCCGCGAAGGCGGCCCCCGAGCGGCCCGCCAGCAGGATCGCCATCATCAACGGCCCCAGTTCGCGGAACAGCGAGACCGCCACCAGATTGGCCACGAAGATCTCGCCCCCGAACTGGCGCATCGCGATCGCCGACTGGAAGGCCAGGATCACGCCCAGCAGGAAGGCAATCAGCGAAACAATCGGCAAGGCCTGGAAGCCCGCCGCCTCCGCCACCCGCAGGGTATCGCCCCACCGCACCTGGCGCGGGTGGCGCAGGGCACTGCCGACGGCTCGGGTCAACTCGCCGACAAAGCTGAACTGGGAGTGTGCCGCACGCCCCACCCGGTCCACGCCGTCCATCCAGCCCTGCCACCAGCCCCGCCCATCGGCGGCGCGAGCCGGCTCGACCGCATCCAGCTCGCGGTACGGGGCAAGCTGCTCCTCGACCATCCGGCCCATACCCTCGAACCGGACCTCGGCATCTGCGCGCAAGAAGTCTTGCTCCAGCGCATGCAGCAACGCCGCCCCCGCCCCGTCGCAGTACTCGACGCCCCGTAGGTCAACCAGCACCGTACCGGCCGCCTGCTGCCCCAGATCGCGGGCACAGCGCCGCAGCGGGCCCCAGTGTTGCTCCACGGCATGCACGTCCAGCCGCCCCGACAGGCGCAGCCGGGGCGCGGGATCGACTGTGGCATCATATTCGAACGGGGGTTCCGCACTGGCGGCCGTGGAATCCATCGCGTGACTCGCGGAGAACGAGCCTTCATGGTAGCCGCATCCTGGCACCTGGAACCATTCGCCGGTGAAGAACTCTTCAAGGCAGACTGCCAATCCATCCGCCGCAACCAACAACGAGGCTCGAATGTCATCGGCCAAGGACGCCCTGCAACAGGTAGAACACGCACTGAACGAGGTCCTCCTTGGCAAACCCGAGGCGGTGCGCCTGGCGCTGGCCTGCCTGCTGGCCAATGGTCACCTGCTGATCGAGGACGTGCCCGGGGTGGGCAAGACCACCCTGGCCCACGCCCTGGCCCGGGCGATGAACCTCGAGTACCAGCGCGTCCAGTTCACCAGTGACCTGCTGCCCGGCGATGTCCTCGGCGTCTCCATCTTCGAGCAGGCCAGCGGTCAGTTCCGCTTCCATCCCGGGCCGATCTTCACCCAGGTCCTGCTCGCCGACGAGATCAACCGCGCGCCCCCGAAAACGCAGAGTGCCCTGCTGGAAGCGATGGAAGAGCGCCAGGCCAGCGTGGAGGGCGCCACCCGCGAATTGCCGGTGCCGTTTTTCGTCATCGCCACCCAGAATCCGGAGGAGCAGGTCGGCACCCACCCGCTGCCGGAATCCCAGCTCGACCGGTTCCTGATGCGCATCCAGCTTGGCTACCCGGACGCCGGCGCCGAACGGGCCCTGCTGGAACGCAGCGGTCCCGCTCCCGCGGCCGCACCGGTGGCGGAGAGCCACCCCACCCCGCCCAGCCTGGTGGCCCCGCACCAGTTGCGGGAGTGGCAGGACCAGGTGGCCGAGGTCCATGCCGGGGCTGAGGTCCTCGACTATCTTCAGGGCCTGATCAGTGCCAGCCGCGACCGAGCGCGCTTCGCTCATGGCCTGTCACCGCGTGCCGGGCTGGGGCTGCTGCGTGCGGCCCGGGCCCACGCCTTCCTGGAGGGGCGTGACTACACGACACCCGACGATATCGCCCACGTATTGCCAGCCGTTGCCGGGCATCGGGTGCGCGCACGCGAGCCGGAGGTCCCCGAACGCACGGTCGCGCGCCTGATGGAATGCGTCCCGACTCCATGACCGGACCCGCCCGCTCGCGCGGCCGCATGGCCCGCCTGCGCGACGATGCCATCCGCTGGATCACCCGGCGCCACGCGCACGATGGCGACCAGGCACACCTCGGGCGCGACCGCATCTACATCCTGCCCACGCGTGCCGGGTACACCCTGTTCGGCATCATCCTGGTAATGCTCCTGGGGTCGATCAACTACTCCAACAACATGGCGTTCCTGCTGACCTTCCTGCTGGTGGGCATCGGCCATAACGCCATGTGGTACACCCATCGCAACCTGCTGGGTCTGCAGGTCTCCACCCTGCCCGTCCCTGCGGTATTTGCCGGTCAACCGCTGACCCTCCCGCTACGCCTGAGCGAGACCGCTGGACGGAGCCGCGAGGCCCTGGTCCTGCGCATCGGGACGCACTCCAGCGACCCTTTCCCGGTCCCGGCACAGGGGACCCACACCGCACAGCTGGAACTCCCCGGACTCGCGCGCGGCGTTTACCGTCTGCCACGCCAGCGGCTGGACACGCGCTACCCACTGGGCATCCTGGAGGTCTGGAGCTGGCTGACCCTGGCGCCGGAGATCGTGGTCTACCCGGCGCCGATCAATCCGGGTCACACCGCGGGCACCGATGGCGAAGAAGCCGCAGGGGCGTACGACCGGCGCGAGGGCGATGCGCCCGACCAGATCCGCCCCTACCGCGCGGGCGATCCACCCGGTCGCATCGTCTGGAAGGCCTTCGCCCGCAGCGGCAAGCTGCATGTCCGTGAATTCGCCAGCGGCCAGGGTGATCACCTGTGGCTGGAATGGGGGGCCATGCCCGCCTCCGATACCGAGACCCGCCTGTCCATGCTGTGCCATCAGGTACTCGCAGCCCATGCCGAGGGACACGTGTTCGGCCTGCGCCTGCCCGACCAGGCCCTGGAGCCGGCCCAGGGAGTGATTCACCGCGATCACTGCCTGCATGCCCTTGCGCGGTTCCGCAGCACCCCGGTCGAAATGAACCCGGAGCCGGGCCCATGAGAGACAAGCCCGCCAGGCCTGCAAACCACACGAATCTGCGCGGATTGGAGCTGGCCCTGGTCGCCCTGCCGGTCGCCGCCCTGCCACACGTCTGGCATCAGCCACCGTGGATCACCGCGCTGGTCGTGCTCGCGATCGCCGTGCGGGCGTGGCTGCTGGGCACGGGCCGCCCCGCGCCTTCGCTCGGCGTGATGAGCGTGCTGGCCGTGATCGCCGGTGGCTTGACCTTCGCGCAGTTTGGCACCGTATTCGGCCAGGAGGCCGGCACCGCGCTGCTGCTGGTGATGATCGCCTTCAAGCTGCTGGAGACCCGCAACCGCCGCGACATCGTGATCGCACTGTTCCTCGGCTACTTCGTGGTGGTCACCACCTATTTCTTCGACCAATCCATCCTGATCGCGGCCTATTCGCTCCTGGCCACCTGGCTGCTCACCGCCGCGCTGATCCAGGTGCATGCCGGACGCGTGATCCCCCGCCCGCGCCTCGCGCGGCAGGCGGGCGCCATGCTGCTGCATGCCCTGCCCTTCATGCTGATCCTGTTCTTCGTCTTCCCGCGCGTCGAGGGTCCGCTGTGGGGCGACCCACAACGCGAGCAGACCGCGCGCACCGGGTTGTCCGGCGAGCTCAATCCCGGCGATATCGCCAACCTGCTGCAGGACGAATCGACCGCCCTGCGGGTCGAGTTCGACCGCGAGGTGCCGCCCCTGCGAGCGCAATACTGGCGCGCCCTGGTCATGACAGACTTCGATGGCCGGCGCTGGTCCGCGGACGAAAATCGCGCGGTAATCCAGCCCACGGCCGCCGACGCCGACGCCGACAACGTCTTCCGCTACACCGCCACCCTGGAGCCCACGCGGGCGCGCTATCTGCCGATGCTGGATTACCCAAGTGCCCTGCCCGAGGATGCCGAGCTGCGCGCGAACTACCAGGTCCTGCGCGATCGCCCCGTGACCAGCCGCATCCAGTACAGCGCCGAGGCCGCCCTGACCACCCCACCCGGAGCAGGCGAACCCACACTGGACCCACAGGAGCGCACCCGCGCACTGCAGCTGCCGCCTTCCGCCGCGCCCCGGTCGCGGGCCGAGGTCGCCCTGTGGCGCGCCACCCACGGAGACGACGATCGGGCCATCATCCAGGCGGCCCTGCAACGCTTCAGCGCCGAGCCATACCGCTACACTCTCCAGCCGCCACGACTCGAAGACGACACCACCGATACCTTCCTGTTCGAGACCCAGGCCGGCTACTGCGAGCACTATGCCTCCGCATTTGCAGTCCTGATGCGCGCGGCCGACATCCCGACCCGCGTCGTCACCGGCTACCAGGGGGGGGCCTGGCAGGCCCGTGGCGAATACTTGCGCCTGCGCAACGCCGATGCCCACGCCTGGAACGAGGTCTGGCTGGATGGCGAAGGCTGGATCCGGGTCGACCCCACCGCCGCCATCGCACCCGAACGCATCGAACAGGGGCTGCCCGGGCTGGCCAGCGACACCGGCGAGGAGATACCCGGCTTTCTCCGCCGCGGGGAGGGGCTCTCCTGGCTGCAGCGGGCGCGCTTCGGGATGGACGACTGGGGAGACTTCGTACGCTTTCGCTGGGAGAGCTGGGTGCTGGCCTTCGACCCCGAACGCCAGCGCGAGCTGTTCGCTCGCCTCGGGCTGGATTCGCAGGACTGGCGCTCGGTCCTGATCGCGCTGGGGGTTGGGTTCGGCAGCCTGGCGCTGATCGCCCTGACCTGGGTAGGGCTGCGCCGGCCGCGCCAGCGGCACGCGCCCGCCGATCGCGTGCTGCAACAACTATCGCGCCGCATCGCGCGCCACCACCGCCGCCTGGCGCGCCAGGCCCACGAGCCTGTGGATGCCTGGTCCCGCCGCGTCGCACGCGCGCGCCCGGATCTGAGGGAATCCTTGAAGGCCTTCGCAGAGACCTACAACCGCCAGCGTTTCGCCCCGTTGACGCCCGAACAACGCCGGGAGGATTTGCGTCAGCTGCGCAGCCTGCTGTATTCGGTACCGCGCGGGAAGCCGCCCGCGCCCAGACCGGACGCCGTCCAGGTGTAGTGCGTGCCCGTGTTTCCGGCGCCCCAAACGACTCGGGGCCGTCCGGTCTTTCTGACCCGGACGGCCCCGTTTTCTGTCCACGATCCGCGTGCGCGAATCGTCCCGCGTGACGCCTTATGCCGCGTCGTTACGGAAGATGAAGTGGTGCCGCGCACCGCGCCGCTCGTCCTGACGCCGCGCGACCTTCTGCACCTCGGGACGGTTGGCAAACTGCGCCAGGGTAATCCCGTCGAGGAAGTCGTAGAGCTGCTGGCTCAGGTCGTCCCACAGCTCGTGGGTCAGGCAGCGATCGCCGTCCTGGCAGTCCTTGTGGCCCTTGCAGCGCGTCACGTCGACGGATTCATCCACCGCCGTAATGATGTTGGCAATGCTGATCTGGTCCGCACGCTTGGCCAGGCGATAACCGCCACCCGGGCCCCGCACGCCTTCCACCAGATCGGCCTTGCGCAGCTTGGCAAACAGCTGCTCGAGGTAGGACAGCGAAATGCCCTGGCACTGCGAGATGTCGGCAAGCGTCACGGGACCGATCCGGTCGTGAATCGCCAGATCCATCATGGCCGTCACTGCATAGCGGCCCTTGGTTGAGAGTTTCATGCTTGTTGCCTCCGAATAACCTTGAGTATGTGTCCTGCTCGACATCCGTTCGCAGGCTGGCATCCATTCTTAATTCCTGACAACACCTGTCAAGAATAATTCCCTACTTACCTGACAATGGTAGTCGGGAATAATTCCCTCATTCTAGCAGGCGAATGAAGAAAGATCACGGAATGCTAACGTAGGTATTCAGAACCGTTCCATGCAGAGGAGTTCCCCGGCACAAAGCCGCATCGGCGAGGGATCCGCGCTGGCAGGAGGGACTGGGGAGGGCCGAACGAAGAGTCGATATCCCCAAGCGGAGACGCGCCTTTCAGGTCGGTACCGGAGATGACGGACGTGCCCGTCCGGGCACTTGGCTTGTCAGCCAGGCGGGCGACTGAGGTCCGGCACGGCCGGGCCATCGAGAATCATCACCAACGTCCCGACCGGCAGGCGCGGGAACAGCTCGATCACTTCATCGTTGCGCATGCGCACACAGCCCTCCGAGGCCGGTTCGCCAATGCGCCCCTCCTCGTCGGTCCCGTGGATGTAGATGTACCGGCGCAGCGAATCCACATTGCCGCCCCGATTGATCCCCGGCTCCAGCCCTTCCAGCCAGAGGATCCGCGAGGTGATGTTGTCGCGCGGGCTTTGCGCGCCCGGCTCGGTCAGGATTTCCGCGACCTGGCCGGTGTTGCCGCGGGCCCGGAAGATCGTGCCACGCGGCGCGCTGTCACCGAAGCGCTCGGCAATCCGATGCAGGCCCAGCGGCGTCTTGAAGGTGCCCTCCTCGAAACCCACCCCGCGCGCCGAGGTCGATACATCGAAGATATCGGTCACCCGCCCGGCCTCCCAGACGTACAGCCGCTGCTGGTCCACCCGGACCACCACCACCGGGACATCATCCGCATTGGGGGCTCGTTCGCGGGCATCCCGGACGACGGGTTCGATCCATTGGAGACTCGGCAAGAGCACCTCGCGTCTACTTCTTGTTGGCCAGATCCAGCACCTCGCCGGCGACCGGCGTGTTCACCAGCCCGTCACCGCGCAGCGCCGCGAGGTGTTCCAGGTAGTCCGGGGGCAGTCCAGTCACGTACTCCCCGGTGAAGACCGAGCAGTCGAACTCCTGAATGTTCCGGTTGCCGCGGCGCACGGCCTTTTGCAGGTCATCGAGGTCCTGGTAGATCAGGCGGTCGGCGGCAATCGCCTCGCACACCTGGGCCTCGTCCCGACCGTGGGCAATCAGCTCGTCGGCGGCCGGCATGTCGATCCCGTACACGTTGGGATAGCGCACCGGCGGCGCGGCCGAGGCGAAATAGACCTTCTTTGCCCCGGCCTCGCGCGCCATCATCACGATCTCGCGCGAGGTCGTTCCGCGCACGATGGAATCGTCCACCAGCATCACGTTCTTGCCACGGAACTCCAGCGAGATCGCGTTGAGCTTCTGGCGCACGGATTTCCGCCGCTTGGTCTGGCCCGGCATGATGAACGTACGCCCGATGTAGCGGTTCTTGATGAACCCCTCGCGGTACTTGATGTTCAGCTCGTGCGCCATCTCCAGCGCCACGGTACGGCCGGTGTCGGGGATCGGCACGATCACGTCGATGTCATGGTCCGGCCAGATGCGCCGGATCTTTTCACCCAGTGCGGTCCCCATGCGCATGCGCGCGCGGTGCACGAACACATTGTCGATCACCGAGTCCGGGCGCGCGAAGTAGACGTGCTCGAAGATGCACGGGTTCAGGCGGGTCCCCTCGGCACACACGCGCGTGCTGACCTCGCCGTCCGGCGTGATAAACACCGCCTCGCCCGGTGCCAGGTCCCGCTCCAGATCGAAGCCCTGGGACTCCAGCGCGGCACTTTCGGAGGCGACCATCCATTCGCGCCCGCCCTCTTCGGCCTCGCGCGAGCCATAAACAATGGGTCGAATGCCGTGCGGATCGCGGAACGCCAGCAAACCGCCCCCGGCGATCATCGCGACCACCGCGTAGGCGCCTTCGGCCCGCTGATGCACCCGCTCCACCGCATCGAACACGGAATCCGGCGTCAGGCCGTTGTCGAGGAAGCGCAGCAGCTCCTGGGCGAAGACGTTCAGGAGGATCTCGGAGTCCGAGTCGGTATTGATGTGCCGGCGATCCGTGGCGTACAGCGCCTGCTTGAGCTCGCGCGCGTTGGTCAGGTTGCCGTTGTGCCCCAGCGTAATCCCGAATGGCGAGTTCACGTAGAACGGCTGCGCCTCGGCCGAGCTGGACGAACCGGCCGTCGGGTAGCGCACGTGGCCGATCCCCATATGGCCCGTCAGGCTCTGCATGTGCTGGTTGTTGAACACATCGCGCACCAGACCGTTGTCCTTGCGCAGATGCAGCCGCCCGTCATCGTCACAGGTCACAATGCCTGCGGCATCCTGGCCCCGGTGCTGCAAGACCAGCAAGGCGTCATAAAGGGGCTGGTTCACCGGGCTGCGCCCGACGATTCCGACAACTCCACACATACGGTTTCAGGCTCCAGGGTTTTGCAAACGCTGACCAAAGCCGTTCACGGCCTGTCAGCACACGTTGCGCTGCAAATGCCGTTTGCAGCTCGCTTCTAGGGCGTCGCCGGCTCGTCGGCGTCGGGGATTACTTCTTCGACCGGCTCGTCACTCGCCAGCAGATCATGGATCTGTTCCTGCCAGCCTTCCGGCAACTGGGCAATCAGCCAATCCACCAGGCGCTCGAACTCCGGGATCAGGCGGCTGTTTTCCCACCAGGACTCGTCCGGCATCAAGGTCAGCGAGGCAAGGAAGATCAATACCGCCACCAGCAGCACGCCGCGCAGCAGTCCGAAAATCACGCCCAGCGAGCGGTCGGTACCGGTCAGCCCGGTCCCCTTCACCAGGCGGTTGGCCACTACTCCGAGGATGCCGCCCACAATCAGGACGCCAATAAAGATCAGGGCGAAGCCAATGCCCAGGCGCAGGGTGGCATCCGACACCGCCTGGGGGATTTGTTCCGCCACCTCGGCCGCATAGCGGATACCCAGCCACACGCCCACGATCCACGTGGCGAGCGAAAAGGACTCGCGCACGAAGCCACGGAAAAGGCTGATCAGCCCCGACACAACGATCAGGGCGATGATAATGAGGTCGATCCAGTTCACGGGGCCGGTATCGCGTGCTGAAAGGGCGCGTAGTTTACCCCAGCCATCGGTTCCTCGCAGGGTGCCCCGGTCATGGCCATCAGGGGTGTGCCACCACGATACCGGAAAGTTCCAGCTCGTCCTGCAGGCGTTCGCCCAGCTTCACGGCCTCCGCGCGCTGCGCCAGCGGACCGACCTTCACCCGGTAAATCGGGCGGCCATCGGCCATGGAGTCATCGATGAAGGCGGGCCAGCCCGCGTCGCGCAGGCGGGCTGCCTGCTCGCGCGCGTTGTCCTCGCCGCGGAAGCTCCCGACCTGCACCGCCCACCCGGCCTGCACCGGCTCGTCTGGCTCGACCGAGCGCACCGGCGCTTCCTGGGGGGCCGCGGCCCCCCCCTGCTCCCCCGCGGCCGCCCGCGCACCCTCGCCATTCTCCAGGCTGTGCAACTCGGCAACCGGCCTGTCGCGTTCCGCCGCCGGCGCGGCGGGTACCGTGTCTCGACGTGCAGCCGGGCGCTCCGATGGCAGGGCGATATCGGGCTCGGCAAAGGTGGGCGCCGCGGGCACCGGGTCATCGATCCCGCTCATGTACTCGTAACCTGCCCCGTCGAACAACCAGGGCAGAAAGATGACCGCCAGCACGATCAGGATGACCGCGCCAACCAGGCGAAAGCGGATGGGATTGTCGCTGCTGGTCATGCGGTCATCCGGGGGCGGCGCCAGGGCCAGTTAAGGGAACACTACACGCCTGTGACAGTACGCTCGCTCGCGCCGGCGCCGCAAGCCGTCGGGCGCGACGCTCCTGACGCTCAAAGGGCATGCACAACCTCGCCCGCGCCACCAAGCGCCTCGGCCTGCCCGGACAGTGCCAGGTCGGCCAGCTCCTCCGACTGCTCCAGTACCGCCGCCACGGTGTAGAACGAACCGAACACCACCACCCGGCCGCAAGGTCCGGCGCAACGCGTTGCTTCTGCGATGGCCGCCGCGACGGCATCCACGCGGGACACCCGGCGTTGTCCGCTCGCCTCCAACTCGGTGGCCAGCGCCGCGGCGGGCAATGCCCGAGGCAGGTCCAGCGGGACCGGCACCCAGGCATCGACGAGGCCATCCAGACGGCTCCACATGGCGGCCCGCTCCTTGTCCGCCATGACGGCGACCAGGGCCACCACCGCGCCCGGGACCGGATGCGCCTCCAGCCAGCGCGCGAGTTCGTTGACCGCATGCACGTTGTGGGCAACATCCAGCAGCCATTCCGGCTCACCGTGCACCCTCTGAAGACGCCCCGGCGCCGAGATTGCCAGGGCCCGACTGACGACACCATCGTCGAGCCCTCGGGCCAGTCCCAGTGATTCGACCACAGCGAGGGCCGTAGCCGTGTTCAGGAGCGCCGCACCATCAATCCGGCTGGCTGCGCCCTCGACCCGCCATTCGCGCGCCGTCCCCTGCCACTGCCACCGTAGCGTCGTCGCGTCGCGCGTCAGGGCGAAATCACGTTCACTGCGCAGGACCTGCGCCCCCAGTTGTGCGGCATGCTCCAGCACGCTGGCCGGCGGTTCGGGCTCGCCCAGCACTACCGGGCGATTGGGGCGCATGATACCGGCCTTCTCGCGGCCGATCGCCTCGCGACTGTCGCCCAGCCAGGTCTGATGATCGAGGTCCACCGCGGTGATCGCAGCGACGTCGGCATCCCAGATGTTGACGGCGTCCAGGCGCCCGCCCAGCCCCACCTCCAGCACCTGTACCGCGACGCCCTGCTCACGGAACAGCCAGACCGCGGCCAGTGCACCGAATTCGAAGTAGGTCAGGGAATCCTCGCCGCGGGCCTGGTCGATCGCCTCGAAGGCGCGGCACAGGGCGGCATCGGAGACGGGCTCGCCGTCGATGCGGATGCGTTCGTTGTAGCGCAGCAGGTGTGGCGAGGTGAACAGCCCGACCTTCAACCCCTGCGCCTGCAGCAGGGCCGCGGTGCGCGTCGCCACCGTCCCCTTGCCGTTGGTCCCGGCCACGATCACGGTGGGCGGTGTGCCGGCCCCACGCAGCCCCAGGCGATCGGCCACCAGGGCAATGCGCTCCAGGGTCAGATCCATTCCCACGGGATGCAGTTGCTCCTGGAAGGCGAGCCACTGCGCCAGGGTCGTGAAGCGCACTGGCTGCCTCAGGCGGGGCGCGGCGCGTCGACGCGCTCGCCGTCCGCCCCGTTTTCGGGACTGATAACCTCGACGGCCCCCTCGCCCTCCGCCTCATCTCCGGTTGGGTCGGCGCCCGGCGCCGGGGCGTGGGTCAACATGCCCAGTACCGCAGCCAGACGGCTGCGCATGTCACGGCGATCGACGATCATGTCGATCGCGCCATGCTCGAGCAGAAACTCCGAACGCTGGAAGCCCTCGGGAAGGGTCTCGCGCACCGTCTGCTGGATCACGCGGGGCCCGGCAAAGCCAATCAGGGCATTCGGCTCGGCCACGTTCAGATCACCCAGCATGGCCAGGCTCGCGGACACACCCCCCATGGTCGGGTCGGTCATCACCGAGATGAACGGGATGCGTTCTTCCTGCATGCGCGCCAGCACCGCGCTGGTCTTGGCCATCTGCAACAGGGAGAACAACGCCTCCTGCATGCGCGCACCACCAGAGGCACTGAAGCACACCAGCGGGATGCCCTGTTCCAGCGAGCGGTTGGCCCCGCGCACGAAGCGCTCGCCCACCGCGGAGCCCATGGAACCGCCCATGAAGCGGAAGTCGAAGGCAGTCGCCACCAAGGGGCGCCCCAGAAGCTGGCCCTGCATCACGACCAGGGCATCGCGCTCGCCGGTGGCCCGCTGGGCAGCCACCAGGCGATCCTTGTACTTCTTGGAATCGCGGAATTTCAGGACATCGGAGGATTCGATATCCGCCGCGATCTCCTCACGGCCCTCGGCGTCCAGGAAGGTCTCCAGGCGCCGGCGTGCGCTCATGCGGCGGTGATGACTGCATTTCGGGCAGACATCGAGGTTGCGTTCCACCTCGGGGCGATAAAGCGTCGCGTCACAGCCCTCGCAACGGACCCACAGGCCCTCCGGGACCCCCCGCTTGGTCGCATTGTCGGTGCGGATGCGCGAAGGCATCAACTTCTCGAACCAGCTCATGCCGTCTCCCCGTAATTCGAATCGGCGCCGCGCATTCTACACCGTGGCTGCCGCGCCCGGGGAGCGCGCCACATCCATGGCATGACGCATCTCACTGACCACCGCCGCCGCCGCACGGGCGAAGCCGTCGGCATCGCCGTCGTGCTCCTCGGCCAGGCGCACGATCGCGCTCCCCACCACCACGGCATCGGCCACCTGCGCGACGCTCCCCGCGGTCTCGGCATCGCGAATGCCGAAGCCCACGCCCAACGGCAGCCCGGTGTGGCGACGCAGACCTTCCAGGCGCGCGGCCAGTGCCGAGGTATCCAGGGTCTGCGAACCGGTTACGCCCTTCAGCGATACGTAGTAAACAAAGCCGCGCGCCGCCCGGGCCACATGATCGATACGCGCTTCCGAGGTCGTGGGCGCGATCAAGAAGATGGGATCGATGCCGGCCTGCTCCAGCAGCCCCACCACGTCCTCGCTCTCCTCCGGCGGCAGATCCACCGTCAGCAACCCATCCAGCCCGGCCGCCTTCGCGGTCTGGGCAAAGGTCTCGTACCCCATGCGCTCCACCGGATTCAGGTAGCCCATCAGGACCACCGGCGTGGTGGTGTCCTGCTTGCGGAACTCCGCCACCATCGCCAGCACGTCGCGCAACCCGGTGCCAAAACGCAGGGCCCGCTCGCAGGCCTTCTGGATCACCGGGCCATCGGCCATCGGGTCGGAAAACGGGACGCCCAGCTCGATCAGGTCGGCCCCGGCCTCCACCAATGCATGCATCAGGGGTACGGTGGCCCCCGGCTCCGGGTCGCCCGCCGTCACGTACGGGATCAACGCCGCGCGATTCTGTTCGCGCAGTTCGGCAAAACGCTGCTCGATGCGGCTCATAGCGTAATCCCCTCGCGTTCGGCCACGGTGTTCAGGTCCTTGTCGCCGCGCCCGGACAAATTGATGATGATGCTTTGATCGGGACGCATCTGCGGGGCCAGGTCCAGCACATGGGCAATCGCATGACTGGTCTCCAGCGCCGGGATGATGCCCTCGGTGCGGGTCATGCGGTGGAAGCCGGCCAGCGCCTGGTCATCCGTTACCGACACGTAGTTCACCCGGCCGATGTCCTTCAGCCACGCATGCTCCGGCCCGACGCCCGGGTAATCCAGGCCCGCCGAGACCGAGTGCGTGCCGATGATCTGGCCATTCTCGTCTTCCATCAGGTACGTCCGGTTGCCGTGCAGAACGCCCGGCTGCCCGGCGCACAGCGGCGCGGAGTGGCGCCCGGTCTCGACCCCGTCGCCCCCGGCCTCGACCCCGATCATTTCCACCGACTCGTCGCCAAGGAACGGATGGAACAGCCCGATGGCATTGGACCCGCCACCGACACAAGCGACCAGGGTATCCGGCAGGCGTCCGGTCATCTCCAGGTGCTGCTCGCGCGCCTCGCGGCCGATCACCGCCTGGAAGTCACGGACCATCGCCGGATACGGGTGCGGCCCTGCCACGGTGCCAATGATGTAGAAGGTGTCGTCGACGTTGGTCACCCAGTCGCGCATCGCCTCGTTCAACGCATCCTTCAGCGTGCGGGTCCCGGATTTCACCGCCACCACCTCGGCGCCCAGAAGGCGCATGCGATAGACGTTCTGTGTCTGGCGTCGGGTGTCCTCTTCGCCCATGTAGACCACGCATTCCAGTCCCAGCCGCGCGGCCACGGTGGCCGTCGCGACGCCGTGCTGTCCGGCACCGGTCTCGGCGATGATTCGCTTCTTGCCCAGGCGCTTGGCCAGCAGGGCCTGGCCGATCGTGTTGTTTACCTTGTGCGCTCCGGTGTGATTCAGGTCCTCGCGCTTGAGGTAGACCTGCGCCCCACCCAGTTCCCGCGACATGCGCTCGGCATGGTAGAGCGGGTTCGGCCGCCCAACGAACTGCTTCAGATCATGATCCAGCTCCGCCAGGAAGTCGGGATCCTGCATGTACTGCTCGTATACCGCCTGCAGTTCGTCCAGCGCCCCCATCAGGGTCTCGGACACAAAGCGCCCGCCATACGGCCCGAAATGCCCACGGGCATCCGGGAAAGCCGCCCAGTCAATCTTGTTCATCAGTCTCTACCTCGCATTGACGCACCGCCTGTACGAAGGCCCGCATGCGTCGTGCATCCTTGATTCCGGGCGCGGATTCCACCCCGGAACTCACATCGACCCCGTACGGACGCAGGTGTTCCAGAGCAGCGCGCACCGAGTCCGAATCCAGCCCCCCGGCCAGCAGCCAGGGTCGTTCCAGTGCGTCGGGGACACGCTGCCAGTCGAAGCGATGCCCCGACCCGCCACTGCGCCCCCCACCATGACTGTCCAGGAGAAACCCCTGGGCATCCGGATGTTGCTCCATCACCGGGCGTGGATCCTGCCCTTCGCCCATGGCGATAGCCTTTAGATAAGGCCGCCCGAAGCGCGCGCAAAACGGCGCCGTCTCGTGCCCGTGAAACTGCAGGCAATCCAACCCTACCGTCTGCAATACCGTTTCGACGCGTGACAGATCCGGGTCCACAAACAATCCCACCGTGGTCACGAACGGGGGCAGCGCGGCCGCAATGGCCGCGGCCTGCGCCGGTTCTACCGCCCGCCGACTCGCTGCATGAAACACCAGCCCGATGGCATCGGCCCCAGCCGCCGCCGCGGCACGTGCCTGTTCCGGGCTCGTCACTCCGCAGATCTTCACCCGATAACGCATGCGCCGCCGGCCTCCTCTGTCCCGCCGCAAAGCCTACCAGAACCCGGCACGCGATCCGGCTTTCCCGCAATCACCCCGGCGCATTCCCCGGGACGCCATCGAGAGCCGGCCCCGCGGTGATCGGCAGCTCGAACTCCACCGGATAATCCACATGCACGAAATAGAGCCCGCCGGCCGGCGCGGTGATCCCCGACGCGCGCCGATCCCGCGCCGCCAGAACATCCATCGGCCAGCCCATTTCGGCCCGACCATCCCCCACCGCCAGCAGGACGCCGGCGATGTTGCGCACCATGTGGTGCAGAAAGGCATTCGCGTGGATATCCAGAATGACGTAGGAGCCGCGCCGGCTCACCGACAGCGAATGCACCCGCCGCACGGGGGACTTGGCCTGGCACGCCGCCGCTCGCAGGCTGCTGAAATCGTGCTCCCCCACGAAGGTCTGACCGGCCCGATGCATGCGCCGGGCATCCAGCGGCCGTCGCCACCATGATACCCGCCCCGCCTCCAGCGCCGGACGGATCTCGCGATTCGCGATCACATAGCGGTAGCGCCTCCCGAACGCGCCGAACCGGGCGTGGAAGGTATCGGGTACCGGCTGCGCCCAGGTCAGCGCAATCGCATCCGGCAGACGACTGTTGCTTCCCAGGATCCAGGCCCGTGGTTCGCGTTGTGCCGGGGTGTCAAAGTGCACCACCTGGGCGGTGGCATGGACGCCCGCATCGGTACGCCCGGCACAGCTCAGCTCCACCGGGTGATTCGCCACGAAGCCCAGCGCCGCCTCCAGGTGGCCCTGGACGCTCGGACCATCCTTTTGCCGTTGCCAGCCCAGCAGCCCGCGGCCATCGTATTCGACACCCAGCGCCCAGCGTTGGCGCGTGGCCGGCCCCGTTCCACCCCCGGATGACACCGACATCTGGTCGCTATTCAAAACCCTGCCCCCAGTACCATCCACCAGACCGCCGCCACCCCCGCCCACAGCCAGGCCAGCGCAGCCTTGGGGATTCGCCAGCCCGAGATCATCGCGGATTCCGCCGGCAGCTCTGCCGCGACATCGCCACCCCCTGCGAGTGCCTGATCCAGGCGCAGGACAAGCCATTCCCGGACCTGTGCCAAGCGTGCTCGGCGCACTCCGCGCAGGCCCGCCCGGCGCTGCTCCAGTACCGCCCGTTCACCCTCGAACATGGCCAGTGCCAGAAACAGACGTCGCGCGAAGCGCTCGCCCCAGCCCCCCAGCACCTGGCGTGGGCCGCCCAGAATGCCCCCAAGGGCACGCACCAGGGCCGACCGCGGGAAGCGTCCGGTCATCCAGACCACCAGCACCACCACGAGCACCAGTGCAGCAATACGCCATCCGGCCACCTGCAGTCCCGTGCCCCAGTCTCCGCCCCCCGTCGGCCACACCCCGTAGAACACCACGAGCGAGAGATAAAACCATTTCAAACGCAGGACCAGCCGGCCCGCACGGCCCCAGTCCAGACCGGTCAAGGCCAGCCCTCCGGCCACCACAGCCGCGACAGCCACCACCTGCGGCTCGGCCGGCACTAGCGCCGCAGAAACGCCCAGCACACCCAGCAGAGCCGCGGCCGCGGCTCCGGCATCGCCCTCAGCGGGGGCCGACCTCATCGGCTCTTCCGCGCTCATCGCCACTCAGCGCCCATCCCCATCCTCGAAACCAAAAGGCCCCGCCCGAGAGATCCCCCCCGGGCGGGGCCGCACATCGTAGCCATGATCGGTTCACGGCGCCGGCATCACCAGCCCGACACGACCCGGCTCCAGCAATCAGCTTCCCTGAATCTGATCCCGGATCGCCTCGGCCTCGCGCTTCTGTTCGTCGGTACCAGCGGCCAGAACCTCGTCGATGAGCTCCTGGGCACCCTCCGCATCACCCATGTCCGCGTAGGCCTGGGCCAGACTCAGCCGCGTCACGTTCTCGTCATCGCCGGCTCCATCCGTACCTTCCCCGGCATCGGCCGATTCCGGCGCGGCGAATGCCTCGCCCGAGGCCGGCAGATCCTCGTCCATCTCCAGCCCGGTCTCCTGGCCTTCACCACTGTCACCGCCACTGGCGGGCGCATCGAGGTCCGGAAGCTCGTTTTCCTCGAGGTCGAAGGACAGGTCGTTCAGGTCATCGCCTGTCTGGCCTTCTTCCGCAGTCGCTTCTGCCGCACTGGCGAGGTCCTGTTCCAGGTTGTCGTCGATATCGAACGAAAGCCCCTGATCCTCTGCCGTGCCCGGCTCTTGCGCATCGGCACGCGGCTCCGCATCGTCGGATTCCGGCAGCTCCAGATCGGAGAAATCGATCTCGTTGCTGTCAGCGTCGCCCCCCGCAGCCCCGGGGTCCACCGAAGCCGGCTCGTCAAGGGAATCGGCGCTGGCCAGGCCGGCCGCCCCGGTGGCACCGCCCAACTTCGACTCCAGCTCCGAGAGGCGATCGCGCAGGGCATCGTCGTCCGCACCCAGGCGATCGCGCAGGGCCGTCGCCGCCTCGCGTGCGCCCGCTTCGTCCTCAAGCGCCACATGGGCCTCGACCAGCTTGAGCCGGTACTGATTGTTGTCCGGATTCTCCTTCAGGGCGGCGTTCAGCGTCTCGACCGCCTGGTCATTCATGCCATAGGCCAGGCAGACATCCACCTCGGCCAGCACGTCGTCCATGCCCGCCGCACCCTCGCTGGTGCTGGAGACCACCACTTCGCCTACCTCTTCTTCGGGTTGGGCCGGTGGATGCGCGGATTCTTCCTGCCTGGTCTCTGCAGATTCGTCGGAGCGCGAAGCGGCCGTTCCCACAATGGTTCCGGCCGCAGCCGCGGTCGCGGCCCCGGACACCCCGGAACCCGCGCCTCGCTCGCCGCCCTGGACTTCACGCGCCTCGTACCCCGTGGCGCCCACGGTCGACGCCTGCACCCCGCTATTGTCGGCCCGAGGCTTCAGGCCGGAACCGTGTTCGTCGACCATCACCTCGCGGCGACCGCCGCGGGCAAAAGCCAGCAACACCAGCAGCAGCAGAATGACCAGCGCAATCGCCATCATCAGCAGCAACGGATCGTTCATGATGCGTTCGTGCAGCGGAGCATTGCGTTCGGCATCCGCACGATCCAGACGGGTGCGCAGCTGTTCGCGCTCGGCGCGCAGCTGGCTCAGCTGCTCCTCGAGCCCGGCCATGTTCTCGCTGGAGATCTCGGCCAGACGCCCACGCTCGCCAAGCTCCTCGCGCAATTCGGAGAGCTCGTCGCGCATTCCGTCCATTTCGGCACGCTGGGACAGCAGGGCTTCCTGCAGCAGCTCTTCGGACCCCCCCTGGGTTGCCCCGGCTTCGGCATCTTCCGGCAGCAGATCGGCGACGATCTCCAGGCGATCCTCGGCCGCCACCTCCTCGGTCGCGGCCTCGTCGCCCACCGCCGTTTCGTCCTCGGTCACGGCCGAGTCCGATTCGGCCACCGCGGATTCGTCGTCCTCAACCGCCGCGGCAGCGTCCTCTGTAACAGCCGCTTCTTCGTCCTCGGCCAGCGCCTCGCCCTCGACACCCTCCTCAGCCGCGGTCGGAGCCGGCTCCGGTTCTTCGCGGGCGACGCGAGTGGATTCCTGCCATGCGCGCGTCTGGTCGGCAACCTCGGCCCGCGCCTCGGCGGTACTGCGCGCGTCCAACTGTTCGCGGGACGGCGTACGCAATTCCGCGTCCGCGCGCAGCGAATTGATGTTGTTACCCATGAAGGCCTGCGGATTGGCGTCGAGGAACGCGAGCATGGCTTGCTCGTCGCTGTATCCCGAGACACCGCTGCGGCGCACGACCGCGTAGAGGGTGTCGCCACTACGCACCCGGATGGTTTCGCCTTCGCGGGTCGCACGCGGCGCCGCGCCGGGGTCCCCGCTTACGGCCGGGGCAGAAGTTCCGGAAGGCATCGTGCCGGGCGGATCCAGCAACAACGAGACCTCGCGCATGGCGCGCCCGCCATCCCAGCGCGCCTCCAGCAGCATGCCCACATAGGGCTCGCGCACCGGCCGGCGTGTGGTCAGGATGATGCGGTCACCCTCGACCTGGATGTTCAGGTCCCCCGGAACACCGCCACGGTTCAGACCGGCGCGGCGGTATGCGTCCTCGGAAGCCTGGCGAATTCGCAGGGAATCGCCGGCAGCTGCCGCTCCCCGCAAGGGAATCTCCGCCCGCAAGGGCTGATTCAGGAAGGATTGAAGATTGATTTCGCCGAAGCCCACGGAACTCGAGGACGCCGGGGCCACCAGCAGCAAGAACAAAAACCCAACCAAAAACTTGCGCACGAATTCCCCCTGAAAATGCCACCTGGCCGTACTGCCTCGGCCGACACGGCCGATGACCCCCTGGCCACGGATGTACCGGGTAGTGTCCCCGGCGTTTTCCCGGATTAAATCACAGGTAATCGCGGATCAAAACCTCCGCGATCTGAATCGTGTTCAGCGCGGCCCCCTTGCGCACGTTGTCCGAGACGACCCAAAGGTTCAGTCCGCGGGGGTGGGAAATATCCTCGCGGATGCGGCCGACGAACACCGCATCCTTGCCGGAACCCTCGGTCACCGCAGTCGGATAGCCCCCGTCCTCGTGCTTGTCCAGCACCGTGATCCCCGGTGCGCGGGAGAGGATTTCGCGCGCCTTCTCCGCACTGATTTTCTCGCGCGTCTCGATATGCAAGGCCTCGGAATGCCCGTAGAACACCGGAATGCGCACTGCGGTCGGGTTCACCTGGATGGACTCGTCGCCCATGATCTTCCGGGTCTCCCAGACCATCTTCATCTCTTCCTTGGTGTAGCCATTGTCCTGGAAGACGTCGATGTGCGGCAGGGCATTGAACGCGATCTGCTTGGGATACACGTTGCACTCCACCGGACGGCCGTTCAGCAACGCCGCCGTCTGGTGCGCCAGTTCATCGATCGCTTCCTTGCCGGTACCGGATACGGCCTGGTAGGTCGCCACGTTGATCCGTTCGATGCCGACCGCATCGTGCAACGGCTTCAGCGCCACCAGCATCTGAATGGTGGAGCAATTCGGGTTCGCGATAATCCCGTGTTTCGTGTAATCGCCCACCGCGTCCGGGTTTACCTCCGGAATCACTAGCGGGATCTCCGGGTCGTAGCGGAACTGCGAGGTATTGTCGATCACGACGCAGCCGGCCGCCGCCGCCTTGGGCGCATATTCCGCGGACACCGAGGCGCCCGGCGAGAACAGCCCGATCTGCACCGTGGAAAAATCAAAAGTCGCCAGGTCCTCGACCTCCAACTCGCGCCGGCCGTAGTCCACCGTCTTGCCCACCGACCGCGAGCTGGCCAGGGCATGCACACGCCCGATCGGCAGGTCGCGCTCGGCCAGGATGGACAGCAGGGCCTCGCCAACGGCGCCCGTTGCGCCGACCACGGCCACGTCAAATTTGCGGTCACTCATTGTTAATTCCAGGTTTAATTTTGATCTTCAAGCTATTGATAGCTCTATTGAACCGTAGGATGCGACGAGCGCAGCGAATCGCATCAATCTCTTCCCCAGCGGAGGCAATGATGCGTTTCGCTGCGCTCAACGCATCCTACACTTGCGCGTGATACAAGCCCCGTTCGTGAGGCCGCCTCAATCGTCCAACGCAGCCACCAGGGCATCCCCCATGGCCTGCGTACCCACCAGCTTCATGCCTTCACCGAAGATGTCTGGGGTACGCAAGGCCTGATCCAGTACCCGACCCACAGCCGCCTCGATGCGTTCGGCCAGGTCGTTGCGGTTCAGACTATGACGGAGCAGCATCGCGACCGACAGCACCGTCGCCATCGGGTTGGCCTTGCCCTGCCCCGCGATATCCGGCGCCGAACCGTGGATCGGCTCGTACAGGCCCACGCCCTCGCTGTTCAGCGAGGCGGACGGCAGCATGCCGATGGAGCCGGTCAGCATCGCCGCTGCATCGGACAGGATGTCGCCGAACATGTTGCCGGTCACCATTACGTCGAACTGCTTCGGGTCACGCACCAGCTGCATCGCGGCATTGTCCACATACATGTGAGACAGCTCGACCTCGGGGAATTCCTTCCCGACACGCTCGACCACCTCGCGCCACAGCTCGGAGACCTCCAGCACGTTGGCCTTGTCCACCGAGCACAGGCGCTTGCCCCGTTTCATCGCCGCCTCGAAACCCACCCGGGCGATCCGCTCAATCTCCGATTCGCTGTAGACCAGCGTATTGAACCCGACCCGCTCGCCATTGCGTTCCTCGATCCCGCGTGGCTGGCCGAAGTAGATCCCCCCGGTCAGCTCGCGCACGATCAGGATGTCCAGCCCGCTGACCACCTCGGGCTTCAGCGTGGAGGCCGAAGCCAGCTGCGGATACAGGATCGCCGGCCTCAGGTTCGCGAACAGGCCGAGATCCGAGCGGATGCCCAGCAGCCCACGCTCGGGGCGCAGGTCGCGCTCCAGCGACTCGTACTGCGGGCCACCCACCGCGCCCAGCAGGATCGCATCCGCGCGGCGTGCCGCCTCGCGGGTCGCCTCCGGATAGGGGTGCCCGGCCGCGTCATGCGCCGCGCCACCGATCAGGCCTTGCTCGATCTCCAGATCCAGACCGCCGATCTCGCCCACACGTTCCAGCACCTTCAGCGCCTCGGCCACGATCTCGGGCCCGATCCCGTCCCCGGGCAATACCAGAATTCGGCTCACAAACCTCTCCCAACCATCGGATTAATCGTAAAATTCATCTCTACCCCCGTGGGAGTCGAGCCTTCCCGGCGATCGCGGCCTAACCAACGCACCATCGGCCAGAGGGCTGGCCTCCTACGAGTCGGTGGCCCCGGACCGGTAGGAGCAGAGCCCTCTCGGCGATCGGGCGCCGGGGCAGACCCAATCGGCCAGGGGGCTGGCCTCCCACAGGGGGCCACAGCCCGCGGCTACGAACGCTCGGCCATCCACGGCCATTCGCGGCGCTGGCGATCCTCGAAGGCACGGATATCGTCACCGTACTGGAGCGTCAGCGCGATGTCGTCCAGGCCGTTCAGCAGGCGGTGACGCCGATCCTCGTCCAGCGTAAAGCTGAACACGGCGCCGTCCGGCGCGGTCACCGTCATGTCCTCCAGGTTCACCGCCACCTGCGCGCCCGGGTTCGCCTCCACCTGATCGAACAGGCGCTGCCCCTCGTCCTCGGCCAGCACCACCGGCAACAGGCCGTTCTTGCAGCTGTTGGAGAAGAAGATGTCCGCGAACGACGGCGCGATCACCGCGCGAAATCCAAAGTCCGTCAACGCCCAGACCGCGTGCTCGCGGGAGGAGCCGCAGCCGAAATTCTTGCGCGCCAGCAGGATCGTCGCCTGGTCATACGGCGCCTGATTCAGCACGAAGTCCGGGTTCGGGCGACGTTGCGAACCGTCCACGCCCGGCTCGCCCGGGTCCAGGTAACGCCAGTCGTCGAAGGCATTCGGGCCAAAACCCGTGCGCTTCACGGATTTCAGGTACTGCTTGGGGATAATCGCGTCGGTATCCACGTTGGAGCGGTCCAGCGGCGCCACGATCCCCTTGTGTACGGTAAAGGCCTGCATCGCTTATGCCTCCTTCAACGCGGACGGTTCAATGAAGTGCCCGGCGACGGCCGCCGCAGCGGCCAGGGACGGGCTGACCAGATGCGTACGCCCACCCTGCCCCTGGCGGCCCTCGAAATTACGGTTCGAGGTCGAGGCGCAACGCTCGCCCGGCTCCAGGCGGTCGGCGTTCATGGCCAGGCACATCGAACAGCCCGGCTCGCGCCACTCGAAGCCGGCGTCCAGGAAGATCCGATCCAGCCCTTCCTGCTCCGCCTGCTGCTTCACCAGCCCGGAGCCCGGCACCACCATCGCCAGCGTGATGTTGTCGGCCTTCTTGCGGCCCTTTACCACCTCGGCGGCCGCGCGCAGGTCCTCAATGCGCGAGTTGGTGCAGGAGCCGATGAACACCTTGTCCGGCCGGATCTCCGTTATCGGAGTGTTCGCCTTCAGACCCATGTAGTCCAGTGCCCGCTGCATGCCTTCGGCGCGCACTGGATCGCTCTCGGCCGCCGGGTCCGGCACATGTCCGTCGATCGACGCGACCATCTCCGGCGAGGTGCCCCAGCTCACCTGCGGGGCGATCTGGGCGGCGTCCATCTCGACCACCGCGTCGAACTCGGCATCCGGGTCGGAGACCAGCGTGCGCCAGTATTCAGCCGCACGCTCGAACATCTCGCCGGTGGGCGCCGACGGCTTGTTGCGCACGTACTCGATGGTCTTCTCGTCCACCGCGACCATGCCCGCGCGGGCGCCCGCCTCGATCGACATGTTGCAAACGCTCATCCGCCCCTCGATCGACAGGCTGCGGATCGCCGAGCCGGCAAACTCGATCGCGTAGCCGGTACCACCGGCAGTCCCGATGCGGCCAATAATCGCCAGCACCACGTCCTTCGCGGTGACGCCCGGGCGCAGCTCGCCTTCCACACGGATCTGCATGGCCTTGGTCTTCTTTTGCCACAGGCACTGCGTGGCCAGCACATGCTCCACCTCGGAGGTGCCGATACCAAAGGCCAGCGCGCCTAACGCGCCGTGCGTGGAGGTATGCGAATCGCCGCACACCACGGTCATGCCCGGCAGGGTCGCGCCCTGCTCCGGACCGATCACGTGCACGATCCCCTGGCGCACATCCGCCATCGGGAAGAACTTCAGCCCCAGGCCGGTGACATTGCTCTCCAGCGTCTCCACCTGGATGCGCGACACCGGATCCGCAATCCCCTGGTCGCGGTTCTCCGTGGGCACGTTGTGATCCGGCACCGCCAGCACGGAATCGCCGCGCCACGGCTTTCGCCCGGCCAGCCGCAGCCCCTCGAAGGCCTGCGGGCTGGTCACCTCGTGCACCAGGTGGCGATCAATGTAGAGCAGCGTCGAGCCATCCGGCTCCTCGCGTACCACATGCGCCGCCCACAACTTGTCGTACAGGGTCTTGCCTGCCATTACCTACTCCCGCGGCCGCGCCGCGTTCTATCGTTCTTGCGTCCCACCGCCAGCAATCCGCCGGCGCTATACAGGCCCGCCCTTGCACAGCGTCGCCACTGGCACCGTCATTGCGAGGAGCGTAGCGACGAAGCAACCTCCGTCCGAAACCACCCGATACCGGTACTGGCGCTCTGCCAGCTTCAGGAGGTTACTCGCTGCGCTCGCCCTTCGGGCCGGCCTGCGGCCGTTCAACGCGCTTAGCGCTTTTGTGCCGCGTCGCCTTCGGCTCCTCGCAATGACGTCATTTCAGGACGACCGTTTAACGGAGTCTGCGGCCACCTCGGTATTCTTTCAAATCCGATTTCTTATCCGTATCATTCCATACAGCTATACAAGTGCCGGGTCATGCGGAGCCCGACCATTGAACAAATCATTATCTCACGCAGGGACTGGAGAGACACGGATGCGCCCAGAACAACTGAGTGTGGAATCCCTGCAAGCCTTCGTCGCGGTCGTCGACACCGGCGCCTTCTCCGCCGCGGCCGAACGGCTGCACCTGACCCAGCCCGCGATCAGCAAACGCATCCAGACCCTGGAGGCCACGCTGGAACGCCCGCTGTTCGAGCGCCAGGGCCGCCGCGTGCGCCCGACGGAGGTTGCGGAACGCCTGCTGCCCGAGGCCCGCGAAATCCTCGCCCGCCTGCGCGCCATCGAACAACAGGTCGCCGACCTCGACCAGGTGGTGCGCGGCCGCATCCGCCTGGCCACCTCACACCACATCGCCCTGCACCGCCTGCCCGCACCACTGTCGGCCCTGCGCGAGCGTTACCCGGAGCTGGAGCTGGAACTGGCATTCATGGATTCCGAGGCCGGCATCGAGGCCGTCATGCACGGCGACGCCGACCTGGCTCTGGCCACCCTGCCCGAGGATCTGCCGAAGGACGCCGAGGCGCACACCGTATGGACCGACGACCTCGCCCCCATGGTCGCCCGCAACCGCGCTCAAGATACCCCGCTGGATACCCTGCGGCGCCTGCTCGACTGGCCGGCCATCCTGCCGCCCGCGGATTCCACTACCCGCCGTCAGATCGACCAGGCCCTCGCCGCACAGGGCCTGCACCCCACGGCCGCCCAGGAAAGCCCCTACCTGGAAGTCATCCGCATGATGATCGCGGCCGGCCTCGGCATCGGCTTCCTCCCCCGCACCATGGCCACCGACGACCTCGCCGTACTCGACTGGCCCGGCGCGCCCGTTACCCGCCAGCTCGGCTGGGTCCGCCACGCCGAGCGCTACCGCTCCCGCACGCTGGAGGCTGTCATCGAGGCGTTACAGCGACCGCAGTAACCGGATGGCGCCGCCCCCTTCCGGGGCCCGGCAGAGCCGCGCGGTCAGGCGCGGGCGGCTTCGCGGGGGAGGAGGGACGAGATCATCCAGGTGGCGAAGATGAAGAAGGTGGAAGCGATCAGGGCGCCTTCCAGGCCCCAGACCATGAAGATGGCGCCGGAAGCGACGGTACCGACCAGACGGCCGCCGGCGTTGGCCATGTAGTAGAAGCCAACCTTCATCGCAACGCGGTCAGCCTCGGCGTAGTCGAGGATCAGGAAGGAGTGGACGGCGGAGTTGATTGCGAACACCACGCCGAACACGCCCAGCCCCACCATCAGCACCCAGGCCGGGTCCAGACCCACCTCCAGACCGATCACGATGGCGATCGGCAGCAGCATCAGGATGAAAGCCCACAGGCGCGCGGTGAGGCCGGTCGGATGCACCCCGCCCTTGCCCAGCAGGCGCGGTACGGAGGCCTGCACGATGCCGTAGCCGATCACCCACAGCGCGAGGAACGCGCCCACCTGCATGTGGTTCCAGTCGAGCGTGGCGCTGAGGAACACCGGCAGCGCGACCACGAACCAGACATCGCGCGCGCCGAACAGGAAGAAGCGTGCGGCCGAGAGCACGTTGATCGCGGCGGAATTGGAGAACATCTGGGTGAACTTCGGCTTGCCGCCGACCTTTCCGAGACCACGCGGCAGACCCACCACCGAGAACAGCATCACTACGGCGAGCATCCCGGCGAGGATCACCAGCGCCATCTGGAAGCCCACGGTGTAGAGCAGCGCACCACCGGCGAAGAAGCCGACACCCTTCAGCGCGTTCTTGGAACCGGTCAGCACCGCGACCCAGCGGAACAGCCGCCCCTCGCCGGTCCCGGCCACCAGCTTTACGCCGGACTTCGCACTCATCTTGTTGAGATCCTTGGCGATCCCGGACAGGGCCTGGGCGAACATCACGTAGGCCACGCCCAGCCAGGCCTCCGGCACCGTGAGCATCAGCAGCGCGGCCACCTGCAGCAGCGTTCCGCCGATCATGGTCGTGTTCACCCCCAGCCGCGCGGCCAGCCAGCCGCCGGTCAGGTTGGTGATGACCCCAAACAGCTCGTAGAACAGGAACAGGAAGGCGATCTCCAGCGGGCTGTAGCCCAGCTGGTGGAAGAACAGCACGACCAGCATGCGGATCGCGCCGTCGGTGACGGTGAACGCCCAGTAGTTCGCGGTGATCCGCGCGTAGGCGCCCAGCCCCAGTGTCGGCGGCCCGCCCGGGTCCGGCTGGTCGGCCGCGCCGCTCACGACGGCCTCAAGCCCCCAGCTTGGCGACGCGCGCGACCAGTTCCACCAGCCGGTTCGCGTAGCCCCACTCGTTGTCGTACCAGGCCAGCACCTTCACCTGCGTGCCGTCGACCACCATAGTGGACTGGGCATCCACGATGGACGAGCGCGGGTCGGTGCGGAAATCGCTGGAGACCAGCGGGCGCTCCTCGTAGCCCAGGATGCCGCTCAGATCGCCGTTCGCGGCCTCGCGCAGCAGGCCGTTGACCTCCTCCGCCGTGGTCTCGCGCGCGGCCTCGAAGGTGAAATCGGTCAGCGAGGCGTTCATCAACGGCACGCGCACCGCATGGCCGTTCAGGCGGCCGTTCAACTCGGGGAAGATGTCGCCGATCGCCTTCGCCGAGCCGGTGGTGGTCGGGATCAGGTTCAGCCCGGCTGCACGGGCCCGGCGCAAATTGTCGCGCGGCAGGTCCACCGGCGACTGCGTGGCGGTCATGTCGTGCACGGTCAGGATGGTCCCGTGGCGGATCGACAGCGCCGGGTGCAGTACCTTGACCAGCGGCGCCAGGCAGTTCGTGGTGCAGGAGGCAGCCGTCACGACGCGGTGCTTTGCGGGATCGTAAGCAGCGTCGTTCACGCCCACCACCACGTTCAGCGCGCGCGCGTCCTTCACCGGCGCCGCGACCACCACGCGCTTCGCACCCCGGGTGAAATGCGGCTCCAGCGTATCCATGGTGCGGAAGGCGCCAGTGGCGTCGATCACGATGTCGACGTCCGACTCGCCCCACGGCACCTGCCCCGGCTCGGCCAGGCTCGTGTGGCGCAGCTCGCGCCCATCGATACGAATGCGTTCCGCCTCGGCCACCGGCTCTCGGCCCCAGCGCCCGTGCACCGAGTCGAACTCCAGCAGGTGGCCAGTGACCGTCCCGTCGGCCGCGACCTCGTTTAGATGCACGATCTCGATGTCGTCCCGGTCCCAGGCCGCGCGCAGCGCCAAGCGACCAATCCGCCCCATCCCGTTGATCCCTACGCGCACCGCCATGGAGTCCCTCCCGCCAAAAATCGCGTCAGCATACCCCGCCCAAATGACAAACGCATGACGCCCGAGCGCTGAAACTCGGCTCGTCAGTTGAGCCAGACGATCCCGGCGTTGAGGTAGATGGCGAAGGCGACCCACAGCAGGTACGGCGCCAGCAGCGCGCCGGCGATACGGTCGATCCGCCAGAAGGCAATCAAGGTGGCCAGGATCAGCGGCCACAGGATCAGGATCTCGGCGAGCGCCAGATCCGGGCGTTGCATGCCGAAGAACAGCACCGACCAGCCAAGATTCAGGGCAAGTTGGGCTAGGAACAGCCCCAGCGTAATCGGGGCACCGGTCAGGCCGACGCGCCGCCAGACATGCCAGGCGGCGAGACCCATCAGGCCGAACAGCACACTCCAGACCGGGCCGAATATCGCATCCGGCGGATTCAGTGGTGGACGCGCCAGTGTCGGATACCAGTCGCCCACCGAGAGACTGGTTGCCCAGCCACCCAGCCCGGCCACGGCAAACACCAGCACCATCCAGCCCAGGAGCCCGAGCATGTCCGTGGCAAAGGAGCGCCGCTGCGGGCGCGGGGAACGGGCCGAATCGGGTGTCGTCACGGAATTCTCCTTGTACTCGGGGGTCCTAGTCCGGGCTTCATCGAATCGCCGCCGGATTCCGAACGGAATTCATGCACGATTCAGTCAACCACGCGACACTCTAACCTGACCACCCCGCAAACAAGCGAGTTGCAATGCCCCGCCCCGCCACACTGATCACCGCGCTCCTGTTTCTCCTGGCCGCTGGCATCCTCGCCTGGATGCTGCTGGGCCCGGAAGACGACGCGGTCTCTTCCGGTCGTCCGGGCGGTGGCGAGACCCGCCCGGTCGCGGTCGCCATCGCCGGCATCGAGACCCGCGACCTGGTCGAACGGCGGCGTTTCACCGGCAGCATCGAGGGTGCCGACCGGATCGAGATCACCCCCCGCGTGGGCGGGCGGGTTGCCGAGGTGTTCGTCAATCTGGGCGACCGCGTGGAGCCCGGTGACCCGCTGCTGCAGCTGGATACCGAGGAATTCGAGCAGGACGTCGCCCAGGCCGCGGCGGAGCTGGAAGTCGCCGAGGCCAGCCTGGCCGAGGCCCTGGCCAGCCGCGATGCGACCCGACGCGAACTGCAGCGCACTCGCGAGCTGCGCGACCAGGGCATCGCCTCGCGCTCGGAGCTGGAGGCCGCGGAAACCGAACTCGCCCTGGCCCAGACTCGCGTCGCCCTGGCCGAATCGCAGATCCGCCAGCGGCGCTCCGCACTGCGCACCCGCGAGATCCAGTTGAGCTACACCCGCATCGAGGCGGGTACGGCCGACAGCACCCGCTGGGTCGCCGAACGCCACGTGGATCCCGGCACGGTCATCAGCGCCAACGACACCGCACTGGCCCTGGTCCGGCTGCAGCCGGTGCGCGCCATCCTGGCCGTGACCGAGGCCGACTACGGCCGGCTGTCGCCGGGCCAGGGGGCACGCGTCTACACCGCCGCCTACCCGGACGCCGGTTTTGCCGGCACCATCGCCCGCATCGCCCCGGAATTCCGGCCCGGTTCACGTCAGGCGCGGGTCGAGGTGGAGATCCCCAACGAGCGCGACCAACTGCGCCCGGGCATGTTCGTGGAGGCCGCCATTACCCTCGGGGAACGCAACGCCGTCCTGGCGATCCCGCGCGACGCGATCATCCAGCGCGAGACCGGGCCGACCCTGTTCAGCGTGGACCGCAGCGGCGAACGCCCGCAGGCCCGCCGCCATCAGGCGGTTACCGGCGTGCGTGACGGCGACTGGGTCGAACTGCTCGAACCCGAGCTGCCGGAAGACACCGAGGTCGTCGTGCTCGGCCAGCACCTGCTCGCGGACGGCACCCCGCTGCGCCTGACCGACCCGCGCAACGTGCCGGGTGGCGACGACGCACCTGAGTCGGACACCCCGTGAATCCGGCCCGCGTAACGGTCCACCGCCCCGTGCTGACCAGCATGGTGGCCCTGATCGTGGTGATCCTCGGCCTGACCGCGCTGACCCGCCTGCCGGTGGATCTGCTACCGAATATCACCTACCCGGTGGTCACGGTGATGACGTCCTACCCCAATGCCGGGGCCGAGGAAGTCGAACAACTCGTCACGCGCCAGGTGGAACAGGCCGCGGCCGCCATTACCGGTGCCCAGGAGATCCGCTCCACCTCCGCCGAGGGCAACAGCAACGTCCGCATCAACTTTGCCTGGGGCACGGACATCCGCCAGGCGGTGGACGACCTGCGCGATCGCCTGGCGCGTATCGAGGACCGCCTGCCCGATGACGCCGATCGCCCGTTGGTGCGCCAGTTCGACACCCAGGACTCGCCCATCATGCGTCTGGGCATCGGCTCGCAACTGGACGCCATCCACCTGCGCACCCTGATCGACAACCGTATCGCCCCGCGTCTGGAACGCATCCCCGGCGTGGCAGCTGTGGATACCTTCGGCGGCCTGGAGCGCGAGGTCCGCGTGGAGGTGGACCCGGAACGCATCGAGGCCATCGACCTCGGCCTGGACGACCTGCGCAACCGCATCCGCGACGCCAACGTGATCACCCCCGGCGGCCCGATCATGGATGGGCGCCGCGAATACCGCCTGCGCACGCCGGCCGAGTTCCGTTCGGTGGACGAGGTCCGCGACACCATCGTGCAGCGCAGCGAAGACGGTGTGACCTACCTGCACCAGGTGGCCGACGTGCGCGACACCCACCAGCGCGTCACCCGCCGGTTTCGGGTCAACCAGGAGGAAGGGGTGCAGCTCGCCGTGCGCAAGCTGGCCGACGCCAACACCGTCGAGGTCTCCGAGGCGGTCCACGCCGAACTGGTGCGCCTGAACCGCGACTTCCCCCAGATCGACATCCGCGCCGTCACCGACGAGGCCGGTTTCATCCGCAACTCCATCACCAACGTCGGTCGTTCGATCCTCTACGGCAGTGCACTGGCCGTGCTGGTGCTGCTCGTGTTCCTGCGCAATATCCGCTACACGCTGGTGGCGGCCACCGCGATCCCACTGGCGGTGATCGCCACCTTCGGCCTGGTCTACTTCGGCGGCTACTCGCTGAACCTGATGACACTCGGCGGGATCGCGCTGGGCGTGGGGCTGATGGTGGACAACGCCATCGTGGTGATCGAGAGCATCGCCCGACGGCGCGAGGAACATGCGGAGCAGACCGCCGCGGAGGCCGCCATCAGCGGCACCGGGCGCGTCGCACCTGCCATCGTCGCCAGCACCCTGACCACCGTGGCGATCTTCCTGCCGCTGTTCTTCGCCGAGGAACTGGCCGGCCAGCTGTTCAAGCCGCTGGCGGCGGTGGTCGCCTTTGCCCTCGCGGGCTCACTGATCGTCGCGCTTACCCTGGTCCCGATGCTGATGGCCCGCGCCCCGATGCCGAAGCGCGACACCAGTGCCCTCGCGCGCATGGAACAGCGCTACCAGGGGCTGCTGCGGCGCACCCTGACCCAGCCATGGATGGTCATCGGCATCAGCCTCCTGCTGCTGATGATCGCCCTGGCGGGGCTGCGCGGCGTGGGCACGGAGTTCCTGCCCGCCACCGACGAAGGCGAATTGCGCGTGCATGTCGCCATGGAGCCCGGCACGCCCCTGGAAGAGCTCTACGCCACCATGTCCGGCCTCGAGGCGATCATCCACAACGAGGTCCCGGAACTACAAAACCTGGTCTCCAGCTCCGGCGCCTCGGCGTTCCGGGCCTCCTCGCCCGCCTCCGGCAACATGCGCGTGATGGTCGGCTCGCGCGACAGCCGCAGCCGTTCCTCCGACGACATCGCCGCGGCCCTGCGCGACGCGCTGGGCAGCCCGCCGGGAGTCGAGATCCGCGTGCGCGCCTCCAGCGGGATCTTCTTCCGCGGATTCGGACGCGGCGCCGACGAAGAAAGCCTGTCCATCGAGGTCCGCGGCTTCGAGCTGCCCACGATGAACGCCGTCATCGAGCGTTTCGAGACCGCGCTGGCAGACGTCCCCGGCGTGACCGACACCCGCGTTGGCTCCGACGGCGGACAGCCGGAATTCGCCACCCGCATCCACCGCGACCGCGCCGCCGACCTCGGCGTGGACGTGCGCACCATCGCCCAGACCCTGGAAACCGCCCTGGGCGGCTCCGGCGCCGGCCAGCTGCGCGCGGGCGGCGACGAGACGCGCATCTGGGTCCAGTTGCGCGACGCCGACCGGAGCTCGCTGGACGACCTCCTCAACCTGACCGTCCGCAGCGAGGACGGCGAACGCGTGGCGTTGCGCAGCCTTATCACGTTCGATACGGCGATCGGCCCGGACAGCATCCAGCGCCGCGAACAGGCTCGCATCAGCACGCTGTTCGTGAACATCGGCGACCGCTCGCTGGGCGAGGTCGCCGCCGACGTGCGTGCGGCGCTGGCCGATATCCCGCTGCCGGAGGAGATCGACTTCTCGGTCACCGGCGACATCGAGGAGCAGGAAGCGGCGTTCTCCGAACTGCTGCTGGGCACCCTGCTCGCGACGTTGCTGGTCTACATGGTCATGGCCAGCCTGTACGAGTCCCTGCGCGACCCGCTGATCGTGATGTTCTCCATCCCGCTGGCGATCATTGGTGTAACCGGCGCACTGCTGATCACCGACACCACGCTCAACGTGCAGTCGCTGATCGGCATCCTGCTGCTGGTCGGGATCGTGGTGAACAACGCGATCCTGCTGGTGGACCGCATGGCGCGGCGCCACCGCGAAGACGGCATGGAACTGCAAGCGGCCATCGTGGCCGCCGCGGGCGAGCGCCTGCGCCCGATCCTGATGACCACGCTGACCACCATCCTGGCGCTGTCGCCGCTGGCCATCGGTATGGGGGACGGCGGCGAGGCCCAGGCCCCGATGGCCCGGGTCGTGATCGGCGGGCTGCTCTCGTCTACCCTGATCACCCTGGTGCTGATCCCGACGCTCTACCTGCTGTTCCACCGCCGGGGCGAGCACCCGCAACCCGTCTACCGAGTCGCCACGGATCATGCCTAGAAATCCCCTGCCCTTCCTCGTCGCGCTCGCGCTGGCCCTCCCGGCCCACGCCTCCGAGCCCCCGGATGCCTCCGACGGGCTGCGCCTGTCACTGCCCGCGGATGCACTGACCGACGCCCGGCCGTTCGAACGCGAAGCGCTGGCGGAAGAGACCCTGTCCCTGGAGGAAGCCGTCGCGCGCGCGCTGGAAAACAATCGCGGCCTGCGCGCCGAGCGCCTGCAAACCGCGATCCAGGGCACGTTCGAGGCGCAGGAACGTGCGGTGTTCGACCCCGAGCTGTTCGCAGAGCTGGAGATCCGCCGCGACCAGAGCGTGCGCCAGCTGGAACAGATCGGCGAAACCGATGAAGTGGCCGCTACCCGGCGCTTTGGCGAGGCGGGCCTGAGCCAGTCGCTGCCAACCGGCACGGACCTGACGGTCTCCGTACGCAGCTCGCGCAGTTCCAGCTCGCGCGTGGAGGCACCCCAGTTCACCACTCGCGCGGGCCTGAGCCTGACCCAGGCCCTGCTCCGGGGCGGGCGTATCGAGTCCAACCTGGTACGCCTACGCCAGGCCACCCTGGACGTGGAGGCCTCGGAGTACGAGGTCCGCGGCTTCGTCGAACAGCTGATCACTGACGTCGAGGGACGCTACTGGGATCTAGTGCTGGCCGATGAACGGATCGCCATCTTCGAGGAGGCCCTGGCCGTGGCCGGCGAGCAGCTCGACCAGACCGAGCGACGCATCGCCGCCGGCGACCGCCCCGAGACCGAGGCCGTGTCGGCCCGTGCCGAGGTGGCGCTGCGCCGTCAGGGCCTGATCGACGCCCGCGCCGAACGCGCCCGCGCGCAGGACGGCCTCGCGCGACTGCTCCAGGGCGACGGCGGCCTGTGGGATACCCGGCTCGAGGCGAGCTCCGAGCCGGGCCTGGAACGCTACACGCTGGAACCCCTGAATGCCTACGTGGCGCTGGCCCGCGACCATCGCGCCGATCTCAACGAAACGAGACTGCGGGTCCAGCGCGACCAGCTGGAGGTCGTGCGCACCCGCAACGGCCTGTTGCCGCGCCTGGACTTCTTCGTGACCCTGGGCCAGTCGGGCTACGCCGACAGCTTCAGCCGCACCTGGCGCGACCGCCAGGGCGACGGCTACGACCTGGCGGCCGGCCTGCGCTTCGAGATGCCAATCGGCAACCGTTCGGCCGAGGCCGAACACACCCGGGCCCGGCTCACCCGCCAGCAGATCCAGGAAACCCTGGCCAACCTGGAACAACTCGCCATCGAGGACGTGCGCGGCACCTGGTTCGACGCGGCCCGCATCCGCGAACAGATCCAGGCGCAGAAGGAAACCGTCGAGTTGCAGGAAGAACTCCTGCGGGTGGAACAGACGCGCTTCCGCGTCGGCGCCGGGACCGCGCTGGCCATCTCCCAGGCCCAGCGCGACCTGCTGGAGAGCCGCCTGAATCTGACCGAGACGGTCGTGCGCTTCCGCCAGCTCACCACCGAACTGCTGAACGCCAGCGGCACCCTGCTGCTCCATCGCGGCATCGACGCCCCCGGCGCCGAACGCGTGGAGATCCGTCTGTAGGCCGGCTTGCCCACGAGTCGGCGCCTTCGGGTCGCGCGGCTATTGATCCACCGGCCGGGCATTGCCCTGCGCGTCGATCTCGGCGACCAGCATCGCCCCGGCGCCAAGACTGCGGCCGCTCAGCTCCATGATATTCGCCCGGTGGGTCACGTAGACCGCCGGCCCCGCCGTCTGCCGGTATTCTTCCGCCAGGTGCTCGCGCCATGCCCGCATGCGCCGCTCGCGATGCGGGGCATTGGTGCGAAACACCGAGCCCAACGCCTCCAGCACCACGGGCTCACCAAAGCCCAGGAGCGCCGCGGTATCGACATTGCGGCACCACGGGCCCGCGAATACCCGAATCGACTCCAGGCCCGCCGCGCGCAGGCGCTCCCCACTCGCGCGCGCCTGATCGCGTCCTTCGGACGACAGGTTGCGCTGCGTGGCGCAGTCATCGACATCGAAGCCCGACGGGTCACCGATGCCGGGCGCCAGGGCATGGCGCATCAGCAGGATGCGGTGGGGTTCCTGTAATTGCGCGACGATCGCGCGTTCAGCCGCCAGGTCGCCCGCCACCAGCGGCAGAGGAACCGCAAGCACCGCGATCCAGAACACCAGAACGACAAAGCGCTTCGTCACGCGATCTTCCCCGAACGGCGACGCCGGCAGGCGTCCGAACAGTAGCGAACCTCTTCCCAGCACCGAGCCCATTTGCGCCGCCAGGCGAACGGGCGACCGCATACCACACAGGTCTTCTCCGGCAGATGCGGTTTGACGTGCGCCATGTCAGCGGTCCGGGTGACAGACCCCATCGTCACAGCGCGAGCGCCAGCGATAACGCGCAATCACGTTGTAGACGCGATCCATCAGCCAGACGACCGGCGGCAGGCGATGCAGCACCCCGCCGAGCCAGCGGTAATACGGCAGGTGCCGCCAGACCAGCACGAAGGCCCAGGCGCCACTGCGAATACGCCCGTCGGCGCTTACGGCATGCATGCGCTGCATCGCACGATCCCAGGTGATTCCCCAGGCGTCGAGCGGTGTGGCATCGGCATGAATATCACGCCAATCGATCGCGCCCGCAGTGTCGAGCCGCTGGTAGTGGCCGATCTCGCGCCGGCAAAGCGGACAGCCACCGTCAAAAAACACCAGCGGTCGTCCCGGGGCCTCGGGGTATTGGTGCTGGTGGTTTTCAGGCATGCCCCACCGGCCCGGTCTGCAGGTGCCGGGCACCATCGAGGGATCTGAGCGCCCGCTCGACTACATCACGCGCCAGATCCTGGGTCATCTCGGGGTTAGCCGGGATCATCTCCGTGCGCACGGCCAGGGCCATTGCCAGCGCTTGCAGCACGTCGCCATTGCAGGTATCGCCCAGCACGCCGATCTCGCTGTCCAGCGTGTCGGTCAGGCGATCCAGCAACTGTTGTACCCGCACCGCGGAACCGGTCTCGGGGTGCAGACGGAAGTCGAAGGACACGGCCTCGCCGCTCGGGGTGACATAGCGATAGGGCAATACGTCCATGGCTCTCTCCTTCGCGAACGGTTGGCTTGTTAAGGTGAATTCCGGGGTCATCCTCCTCACCCCTTCGCCATTGGGCCACAAAACGGCAAAACAGTTCGCCGCGCGTGCTTCCAGAAGAGAAGAAAGGGCACGACCCATCCCGCCCGGCGAGCGCAGGGGTTATCCTTTCAGCCCATGAATCCCCGGCTCCGGACAGTCATCCATCCGCACGCCCACCGGCAAGAGGCGAGACCCTAGTGGCCACGCGCAGCAAGCGCCGTCCGCTCCGCCGGTTGCTCTACTGGACGGGCGGACTGGCCGCATTCGTCCTGGCGCTGGGAATCGGGGCAATGCTCGCCCTGGTGGTGCTCTTCGCCCGGGTCGACCCGCCCTACGGCATGGCCATGGTGGTGGCAACCGACTGGCAAACCGCCTCCAACCGGCGCCCGGACTGGCAACGCCTGGACGATCTGCCCCGCCATCTGATGCTGGCGGTAATCGCGGCCGAGGACCAGCACTTCCCCAACCACCGCGGCTTCGACTGGAGCTCGGTGCGCCAGGCGCTCAGCGATCACGCACGCGGCGGGCGCCTGCGCGGAGCCAGCACCATCAGCCAGCAAACCGCGAAAAACCTCTTCCTGTGGCACGGCCGCTCCTGGGCGCGCAAGACGCTGGAGGCCGGGTTCACCTTCGGCATGGAGACCCTCTGGCCGAAGCGGCGCATCCTCGAGATCTACCTCAATCTGGCCGAATGGGGTCCCGGCATTTACGGCATCGAGAACGCCGCCCAACACTACTTCGGGATCTCCGCCACCGAGCTCGATCGCCACCAGTCCGCGCGCCTGGCCGCCATCCTGCCCAGCCCCGGGCGCATGAACCCGGTCCGCCCGGGGCCCAACCTTGACCGACGGATCGTCTGGGTCGAGCAGCAGATGGCCCAATTGGGCATCGCATGGCTGGATCCGATGCTGCTGGAATAAAGCCTGCGCACAGGCCACCGAAATTGTGGCCGGGAACTTCCAGCCTTTAGACTGCCTCCGACTGACCTGCACCGGGGGCATGCAAGGACGCCCCTCCCAGACATTGAGGTTTGCCGTGAGCCATCTGCGCGCGCCGCATATTTTCTTCTCCCGCCTGCTCGTCCTCGTCGCTCTGCTGCTGCTCCTGCCCCTTGGAGCCGTGTCCGCACAGGACACCGGTCAGGCGGACTCCGGCAGCGATCTGCGTCAGATGCTCATCGACGCGCTGGAGAACGAGGAGGCCCGCGAAGACTTGCTCGAGGCCCTGCGCTCCGGCGACGGCTCCAGCGCGGAGGACGCCGCCACGGATGATCTCCCGGTCGAAACCGGCGACAGCGACTCCGTCGCGCGCCAGATTGCCCAGCTCACCCAGTCGCTGGCCGAGGGCACCGTGGCCGAGGTCCGGGCCCTGAGCGATATCGCCACGGACATCGCCGAGCGCGTCCGCGCGATCGAGCCAACCGTGTTCGGGGTGGCCGTGCTCGATCTCGCCATCATCATCGTGTTCACCGTGGCGGTGTTCCTGGTGCTGCGCCGGATGGGCGCGCCGCTGTTCACGGCGCTCGACCGCTGGGCGCTGAATGCCGCGGAGCACATGCGCCTGATGCGGGCGCTGCCGGCCGTGGTCCTGGCCGCCGCCATCGACTTCCTCGTCGTCATCCTCGCCTGGCTGGCCGGCTATGCCCTGGCGCTGTTCGTGCTGGGCGATACCGGCGAGATGAACACGCGTCATTCGCTGTTCCTGAACGCATTCCTGCTGATCGAGGTGACCAAGGCGGCCCTGCGCCTGATCTTCGCCACGCGCTACCACGGCCTGCGTCTGCTGCCGATGGCCGGGGACGAAGCGGCCTACTGGAACGCCTGGCTGGCCCGCATCGTGGGGTATATCGGCTACGGCCTGTTGCTACTGGTGCCGATCGCCAACAACCAGATCTCTTCCGAGGCCGGGCGCTCCCTGGGCCTGATCGTGATGCTGACGGCTTTCCTCTACGCCGCCGTGATCATCCTGCAAAACCGGACGCGGGTGCATAACCGCCTGATGGCGTTGGCGAACAGAACCCAGTTCACCTTCACCCGCATCCTAGTCTCGATGCTGGCGAACTTCTGGCACTGGATCGCCCTGATCTATTTCCTGGCCCTTGCCGTGGTCAGCATCACCCGGCCGGAAGATGCGCTCCCCTTCATGGCCAAGGCGACCGGACAGACCCTGCTCGCCATCTTCGCGGGCATCTTCGTCGCGAACCTCCTGACCCAGTTGATCGGCCGCCGGATTCGGGTCCCCGAAGAGACGCGGGAAAAGTTTCCGTCGCTGGAGCTGCGCCTGAACTCCTACATCCCCAATGCGCTGAAGGTGATGCGCCTGGTGATCCTGCTGATCGTACTGGCCGTGGTCGCGGATGCCTGGGGTGCGTTCAGCCTGACCACATGGCTGGCCTCGGATATGGGCATGGCGGTGCTGGGTACCGCGATCTCTGTAGCATTGATCCTGCTCGGCGTTCTGGCGATCTGGCTGGTCTTCGCCAGCTGGATCGAGCACCGCATGAATCCGAATACCGGGGGTGGTCAGCCGACCGCCCGCGAGGCCACGTTGCTGACGATTTTCCGCAATGCGATGGCCATCGTGCTGATTGTGATGACCACCATGATCGTGCTCGCCGAAATCGGCGTGAACATCGGCCCGCTACTGGCCGGTGCCGGTGTCCTCGGCCTGGCGGTCGGCTTCGGCGCACAGAAACTGGTGCAGGATGTAATCACCGGCGTCTTCATTCAGCTGGAGAACGCCATTAACGTGGGCGATGTGGTGACCGTGGCCGGCACCACTGGTACCGTCGAGCGCCTGACCATCCGCTCGCTAGGCGTCCGCGACCTCTCCGGGACCTACCACCTGATCCCGTTCTCGTCGGTGGATGCGGTGGCCAATTACATGCGCGAATACGGCTATCACGTCGGCGAATACGGCGTCGCCTATCGCGAGGACATCGACGAGGTCATCGTGCGCCTGCGCGAGGCCTTCGAGGAACTCAAGGCCGATCCGGTTCAGGGGCCGAACATCCTCGACGAGATGGAGGTGCACGGTGTCACCGCGCTGGCGGACAGCTCGGTCAACGTGCGCGTCCGCATCAAGGCCCTGCCCGGCACCCAGTTCGGCCTGGGCCGCGCGTTCAACCGCCTGGTCAAGCGTCACTTCGACGCCGCCGGCATCGAGATCCCGTTCCCGCACCAGACCATCTACTTCGGTCAGGAGAAGGACGGCGGCGCCCCGGCAGCCAATCTACGGCTTCTGCAGGACAAACCGGCCAACGAGCAGGATGGGGACGACTACTCGGATGACCGGCGGGCGCGCCCGAATCCGAAGCACAAGGGCGACTACGACGAGGCCGACGACTGAAGCGCTTGCCCGTGAGCGGGGCGCGCACTCGAATCCCCCCTGCCGCGGCAGCTCCCGGGCAGGGGCTTCGCGGGCGACCCCACTCCCAAGGCCCCAGGGACACGCTGGCTCTTTCCGACGGCTCGGGCTTCGGGAGATCATGAGCGTATGCGTCTACTGATCCTGCTTGTGCCTCTGCTCCTGCTCGTTGCCTGGGCACCGGGCTGGTGGGTCCGCCACACCATGAAGAAATACCACCGCCCGGCGGACCGCTACGATGGCACCGGTGCGGAGCTGGCGCGCGAGCTGCTGGACCGCCACGGACTGCACAAGGTCCAGGTGGAAACCACAAAGGACGGCGATCACTACGACCCTGCCTCGCGCACCGTGCGCCTGTCACCGGAGAACCACGACGGCCACTCGCTGACGGCGATTACCGTGGCCGCCCACGAGGTCGGCCACGCGGTGCAACACGCCCAGGGCTATGCGCCACTGCGCATGCGCAGCACGCTGGTCGGAATAACGCGCTACGGCCAGCAGATCGGCGCCTGGCTGCTGATCGCCATTCCGTTCATTACGCTGCTGGCGCGGCATCCGGCACCCGGGATCCTGTTCTTCCTGGCCGGGGTGCTGTCCATGGGCCTGGCCGCACTGGTCCACTTCATCACCCTGCCCACCGAGTTCGACGCCAGCTTCCGTCGTGCCATGCCGATGCTGCGCGAGGGCAACTACCTGCACCCGCCCGACTACCCGCATGCCGAACGCATCCTGAAGGCCGCAGCCTACACCTACCTGTCGCAGTCGCTGATGAGCCTGCTGAACATCGCCTCGTGGTTCCGGTACCTGCGCCGATGACCGTTCCCGCCCCGGACGCCTGTCCGTTGTGCGGGCAGCCCACCCGGCCGTTTCACCACCGCGGCATCGGCGACGCCTCGCCCGGAGACTATCGACGCTGTCAGCACTGCGGCGTGATCGCGCTGGAACGCGACGCCTGGCCCCGCCGCGAGGTGGAGCGGGCGTACTACCAGACCCACGAGAACCGGCCGGATGATCCCGGCTACCGCGCCCATCTGCAGCGACTGATCGAACCATTGGTCAAGGCGCGGCCACCCCCGGCCCACGGACTCGACTGGGGTTGCGGTCCGCAACCCGTGCTCGCCGGGTTGCTGCAAGACCGGGGCTACACCATGGCGTTCTGGGACCCGGCCTTTGCCCCCACACAACCCGATCCGCCCGACGACGGCTGGGACATCCTTACCTGCACCGAGGTCCTGGAACACCTGCACACGCCCCTGAACACGCTGGGAACCATGGTCGCGGGACTGCGCCCCGGCGGGGTCCTGGCCGTGATGACCGAATGGCCCCCTGCGGCGGCCGGCTTTCGTCACTGGCACTATCGCCGCGACCCCACCCATGTCGCCTTCTACGGCCCGGCCACACTCCAGTGGATTGCCACCCGCCTGGGATGCACACTGGACCTGCCTGCCCCCGATATAGCCCTGCTCAGCCGTACAGGAGACCTCCCGCAATGATCCACCGACTGCGTGCCTGGCGCCCGGAGTGGTTCGGTCTGCCCGTCGCGCGGCTGCAGGCAATCCACGTCTGTGCCGCGGCTGGCGACCCGATGGCTTCGATCGAGTCCATCGAAGCCATCGCCGGCAGCGGACTCCGGGGCGATCGCTACGCCACCCATCGCGGGCACTGGCATGCGGTCGAGAGCTGCCCGGTCACACTGATCACGGCCCCGGAACTGCAACGGGCGTCACAGCGCCGCGGCCGCCCAATCGCCCCCGGGGAACATCGCCGCAACCTTGTGGTCTCCGACTGGTACCGCATACCCCGCCAGAGTGGCTTTCTTCGGATCGGAGAGGCGGTCCTGAAGATCGGACGGCCACGCCCGCCCTGTGGGTATCTCAACCAGCTAGTGGGTGACAACCTCGCACGAGCCCTCGGTCTCGACAGCGGGATTTGCCTTGAAGTCGCGCATTCCGGGATCCTTCGCGTCGGCGCCCGGGTGAGCTGGCACCCGGGCGGGCCCGCATGATTCGGCCACGCTTGTTAAGCTGGGGTTAAGTGCTATTGACTACGATATACGTGTATTCACGAGGAGAAACTTTATGAAGATTCGTTCCCAGTCCCTCGCCGGACTGATTGCCGCCGCCGCGCTCGCGCTAGCCAGCCCACTCGCCATCGCCCAGGGCATGGGCCAGGGGCAAGGTCAGGGCGGCATGGGCATGCAGGGTGGCCAGGGCGGCAACCCGCAGATGGAGATGCAGCAGCTCCAGCAGACCCTCGCCGAGACCCAGCAGCAGGCCATCGAGAACAACCCCCAGCTGGAACAGAAGGGTGAAGAACTGGAGAACCTGGTGCTGGACAAGATGGAGGCCGCCGGCTACCAGCCGCGCCGGGATCTGGAGACTCTGGAATCCGCCGAAGAGCAGCTGCGCGACCCCGATCTGAGCGCGGAACAACGTCAGGAAGTCATTCAGTCCGAAGACGTGCAGCAGGCGCAGATGAACCTGCAGGAAGCACAGCAGGCCGTCGCGGAAGACCAGGAAATTCGTCAGGCGCAGGAATCCCTGCGTGAAGACCTGATGGCCGCCATGCGCCAGGAAAACGCCGATATCGACGACGTGATCGAGCGCATGCAGCAAATGCAGCAACAGATGCAGCAGCAACAGGGTGGTCAGGGCGGCATGATGCGCTAATCGCGCAACCAGCCCGCTAACAAAGAAAGCCCGGCCCCCGCAAAGGGACCGGGCTTTTTTCATGTCCGGGCCGGACCGTCAGTCGAGGCGACCCGTCTCCTGCGCCAGCGCACGCAGCGCCTCGGTCTGCCCATCGGGCAGCTGGTTCCAGCCAAAGCGCCAGCTCCAGTTGCCGTTACCGACTGTGCCGGGGGTGTTCATGCGCGCCTCCGATCCCAGGTGCAGGGCGTCCTGCATCGGCAGGATCGCAAGCTGGGCCGGTGAACGACAGGCCGCACGAATCAGTGGCCAAGGCATCTCCTCGGCCGGGCCCTCATCCAGTGTCCCGATCACATGCTCCTGCATGGCCGGCTCCAGGGAGCGAAACCAGCCCAGCGTGGTGTCGTTGTCATGGGTCCCGGTATACACCGCACTCAGTTCATCGTGATTCGCCGGCAGGTAGGGGTTGTCATCCCCCCCTTCGAAGGCGAACTGCAGGATGCGCATGCCCGGCAGATCGAAACGCAGGCGCAGTTCGGTGACCTCCGGCGTGATCACGCCCAGGTCCTCCGCCAGCAGCGGCAACACACCCAAACGAGCCTGCAATTGCTCGAAGAAGTCGGCACCCGGCCCCGGCACCCAGTGGCCCTGAGTCGCATCCGGCTCGCTTGCCGGCACCGCCCAGCTCGCCTCGAAGCCGCGGAAATGGTCGATGCGCACGGCATCCACCGTCTCCAGCGTCCAGCGCATGCGCTCCACCCACCAGTCGTATCCGCGCTCGGCAAGACGATCCCAGCGGTAATGCGGGTTGCCCCAGCGCTGCCCGGTCTCGGAGAAATAATCCGGCGGCACCCCGGCCACGGTCTGCGGATGCCCCGTGGCGTCGAGGTCGAACAGGTCGCGGTGGGCCCAGACCTCGGCGGAGTCGTGGGCCACGAAGATCGGCATGTCACCGAGGATCAGGATATCCTGCTTGCGTGCATGCTCGCGCACATCCTGCCACTGGTCGAACAGCACGAACTGGGCGAAGCGAACGGCCTCCAGGGCCTGGGCCGCTTCAGCCTCCACGGACGCCAGGGCGTCCGGATCGCGGTCGCGCAATGGGGCCGGCCATTCCCACCAGGGGCGGCCGTCCTCGCGGCCGCAGATGACCACGAAACGGGCAAAATCATCCAGCCAGACCGGACCCTGGGCATCGCGGAAGGCCTGGTAGGCCTGCGCCCAGCCCTCGCCCGCCTGCTCCAGCCGCTCCCGCGCCTGTTCCAGCAAGGTTCCGACCGGCTCGTTGTCGGCATCCAGGCCCGCCCGTTCAGCCAACCGTTGCGGGTCGATCAGGCGCACATCGCCGGCGAAGGCCGAGATACTGGCGTAGGGCGAACCGTCCTCCTGCGGCGGATGCAACGGCAGGATCTGCCACAGGCTGAATCCGGCATCCCGCGCCCAGTCCAGAAACCGGAAGGCCTCCTGCCCGAGCGTCCCCACCGGGCCCGGGCCCGGCAGTGAGACCGGATGCAGCAGGACACCGGCCCGGCGGCGCTGCATCAGCGGATTACAGTGTTCTTCACCCGCCTCCATGGACTACTGTCCCTTGCGCATGGTGCCGCCAGCGGCGGGGTCACCACCCCCGACCGACAGCACCTCGCCCAGTGACTCGGGCACTTCAAGGTCCGCCAGCTGGTACAGCCGTGCCAGGTGACGGCGGTAGAGCTGTTCGAAGTCGCTGACCGACCCGGCCGGGTTGTATTCCCCGAACCACCAGCACCAGTCCGAGCCCTCGCACACCGCCAACTGCTTGCGCAATTGCGGCGTATCCAGCGCAGGGCGCCGCGCGAGCGCCTGATCCACCGCCGTCCAGGCCTCGATCAGGCGGTCCCAGCCGAGGTTCTTGTCGGGATCACCGATCCAGGTGGAGAAGGTCCCGTAGACCCAGGACCCGGCCACCATGCCCGGCAGCTCACCGCGATCCGAGCGCGGCCCGCTGCGCTGGCACACGTCGGAGAAGGTGCACAGGTTCAGCCGCGGGTTTTCCGCCAGGCGCTCATACAACGCCCGCAGGAAATGGAAGCCGTTGTCCGGGTAGTATTCCCAGGCGTTCTCGCCATCCAGGATCACCGCCACCACGCCACCCTCGGGCGAGACCGCGGCAATGTTCTCCAGGTGATGGACGAAATCGCCGACTGCGTCGTCGGCATGCCAGTCGGCATAACGAAAACCGATGGCGTCGGACAGCCCGTCATCACGGAAAAACATCTCGGTTTTGGCGTCCGCCAACCGATAAGGTCGATGCAGCCAGCCCTCCTGCTCCGCCGATCCGGTGTTGGATTCGGCCGTCTGACCGGCTGCGGCCAGGCTGTTACCCAGCACGGTCTGGCCACTGGCCGTCCAGCAGATATCGTAGTCATCCAGCAGGCGCACGGTCGCCTCGCTGATACCCCCCTCCGACGGCCAGCAGCCACGCGGGCGAAAGCCGAAATACTGCTCGAACACCTCCAGCCCACGTTCGATGTGCCAGCGCACGCGGGCCTCGCCATCCGGGTAGACCGGGGCCTGCGGCAGGGCGATATCCGGCATCGCATCGCGAGCGGAATCCAGATCCAGCAGCAACGGCATGATCGGGTGGGCATATGGGGTAAACGACAGCTCCACCCGCCCCTGCTGCGCCAGCTCGCGATAGCGTGGCAGGATCGCCTTAACCTCGTCGCGGATCAGTTTCAGCAACCGCCCCCGGACATCGCGATTAAAGGCGGTCGTCACCTTCAGCCAGCCCTGCACCTCGGGATACGCCCGGCGCACCGTCTCACCCAGCCAGGCCAGGTGGTAACAGGTAGCCAGATCCTGAAAATAGCGGTTATCCAGGTGCGACAACAGCACCGGATCCTCTAGTGCCTGGCGCGCCAGGACCGCCAGACGCTCGAACAACGGGAACGGCTCGATCATCCGCGGCGCATGCGCCCGCAGGCACACGCGCAAGATCTCGCGGCGCTGCACCGGGTCCACCGGCACGATGTCCATCTGCAGCAGGTCCAGCACCGGATCGCCGAAGCTTGAGTGGTCGCCGATGCCACTCTCCAGCCGCTCGCCATAGTCAGCGATCTGCTCCAGCAGGATAGGGGCAAAATTCACCACCGCACGTGCCTGGGGACAGGCCTCCAGGTGCGCGGCCATGTCGGTGTAGTCCTTCAGTGCGTGCAGATAGGTCCACGGCAGCACGTATTCGCCACTGCCCGAGTCGTAGTACTGCGGTTGGTGCATGTGCCAGCACAGCACCACATCGAGCAGTGGCGGCTGGGTGGCGAGCGCGGTGGTACTGCCAGACTCAGCGGACATGGTGAGTTGCCTGTCCGAGCATCTCCGGCGTCACCACCCGGACACCGCCCGGGGAGACAAAGTAGTCGCGGGCATCGGCCTCGTCATCGACCCCGATCTGCGTGCCATCGGGGATCTTGCAGCCCTTGTCGATCACTGCGTTGCGGATCACGCAATCCTCGCCGATCGTGACATTGGGCAAGACCACCGAGTCCTCCACCGTCGCACAGGCATTGACCTGAACACTGGAGAACAGCACGGAGTGACGGACAGTACTCCCGGAGATGATGCAGCCGCCGGAGACCATGGAGTCGATCGCCATGCCGCGCCGGTCCTCGTCGTCGAACACGAACTTGGCCGGCGGCAGCTGCTCCTGGTAGGTCCAGATCGGCCATTCCGAATCGTACAGGTTGAGTTCCGGGGTCACGCCGATCAGCTCCAGGTTGGCCTGCCAGTACGAGTCGATGGTCCCCACATCGCGCCAGTAGCCCTGACGTACGCCCTGCTCGTCGCGGAACGGGTAGGCCATCACCTGGTTTCGCTCGATGATGCCGGGAATGATGTCCTTGCCGAAATCATGGCTGGAGAAGGTGTCGTCGGCATCCTTGACCAACTGCTCGAACAGGAATTCGGTATTGATCACGTAGATCCCCATGGAGGCCAGCGAGTGGGTCTTGCTACCGGGGATCAGCGCCGGATCCTCCGGCTTCTCGGCAAACGAGGTAATGCGGCTGGCGGCATCCACGCCCATCACCCCGAAGGCCTTGGCGCGTTCTTGCTCGACCTCCAGGCAGCCCACGGTCATGTCCGCGCCGCTCTCCACATGGAAGGCGATCATCTGGCCGTAGTCCATCTTGTAGATGTGGTCCCCGGCCAGGATCAGTACGTAGCTCGGATTGTGCTGCCGGATTATGTCGATGTTCTGGTAGACCGCATCGGCTGTTCCCGCATACCAGGAGGTCTCGATGCGCTGTTGTGCCGGCAGCAGCTCGATGAACTCGCCGAATTCCCCGCGCAGGAAGCTCCACCAGCCGCGCTGCATGTGCTGGATCAGCGAGTGCGCCTTGTACTGGGTCACCACCGCCACCTGACGGATGCCCGAGTTGATGCAGTTGGACAGGGGGAAATCGATAATTCGGAACTTGCCGCCAAAAGGCACAGCCGGCTTGGCCCGCCACAGCGTCAGTTGTTTCAGTCGCGAGCCGCGCCCGCCGGCCAGGATCAGGGCCAGGGTCTCCCGGGTCAGGCGGCTAACGTAGCGTTGCGGTTGCGGAGTCATGCACCCTTCCTTGCTTAGTCGTGTTGTACTAGGGGAAACACTGAACCCGAACCCCGTCGTTCCACATCCCACATCTGAAACGCGAGTTGGATCCGAGTATGGCAACAGCACCCGACAAATGCACCCGTTCCGTCGATGACCCGTTAGCACGCCTGACCGAGGCTCGGCTCCATGATCCCCATAGCGTCCTGGGACACCATGCGCTGGATCAACAAACGGTCTGCTACCGTGCCTGGCTGCCGCACGCAAATGAGGCCTCCATCACGCTTTCTGACGACCGGGTACAACCCCTGATGGCGGCACCCGGCTTTCCGGGCTTGTTCCTGTGGCAGGGCGCGGGTGACGAGCTCCCCGAGCACCCGACACTGCACTGGATCCCCGAGGGTGGCACGGAGACATTACACCACGTTGACCCCTGGTCTTTCGCCCCCGACCTTCCGGACTTCGACCGCCACCTGTTCGCCGAGGGGCGCCACTGGCATGCCCACCGCATGCTGGGTGCCCATCCGCTCACGCGTGACGGCATCGAGGGCGTGCGTTTCGCTGTCTGGGCGCCCAGCGCCGAGCGCGTCGCAGTGGTCGGCGACTTCAACCGCTGGGACGGCCGCTGCCACCCGATGACCGTCCACCCCGGCAGCGGCATATGGGAGCTCTTTATCCCAGGCCTGGCCACGGAGACGCTGTACAAGTTCGAAATCCGCAACCGCGAACATGGCAGCCTCCACCTGAAGACCGACCCGTACGCCCGCGCCTACCAGATGCGGCCCGAGACCGCCGCGCGCATTCAGCCGGCCAGCGACTACACCTGGCATGACGACCAGTGGATGCGCAATCGCGACCCCGAGGCCTGGAAGCACCGGCCCATGAGCATCTACGAGGTGCACCTGGGCTCCTGGCAGCGCAGCCCCGAGGGCGCATGGCCCAACTACCGCGAACTGGCCGAGCGCCTGGTGCCCTATGCGCGCGACATGGGCTTCACCCACCTCGAACTGCTGCCGATCACCGAACACCCGTTCGACGGCTCCTGGGGTTACCAGAGCACGGGCTTTTTCGCCCCCACCTCGCGCTTCGGCAACGCCGACGACTTTCGCTATCTGGTTGACCAGGCCCACCAGGCCGGGCTGGGCGTGCTGCTCGACTGGGTCCCCGGCCACTTCCCGCGCGACGAGTTCGCGCTGGCGCGCTTCGACGGCACCGCGCTGTACGAACACGCCGATCCGCGCATCGGCGAGCATCGTGGCTGGGGCACGCTGATCTTCAACTACTCGCGCCCCGAGGTCCGCAACTTCCTGCTCTCCAGCGCCCTGTGCTGGATCGAGGACTTCCACCTCGACGGCCTGCGCGTGGACGCCGTCGCCTCCATGCTCTACCGCGACTATGACCGCGAGGGCGAGGACTGGCTTCCCAACATCCACGGCGGCAACGAGAACCTCGAGGCGATCGACTTCCTGCGTCACCTGAACGAGACCGTCCAGACCAGCCACCCCGGCGTCGCCATGATCGCCGAGGAATCGACCGCCTGGCCGGGCGTCAGCCGCCCACCGTCCATGGGCGGGCTGGGCTTCACCATGAAGTGGAACATGGGCTGGATGCACGACACCCTGACCTACTTCGGCATGGACCCGATCTACCGCACTCACCATCACGGCCAGCTCACCTTCGGCCAGCTCTACGCCTACAGCGAGAACTTCGTCCTGCCGTTCTCGCACGACGAGGTGGTGCACGGAAAACGCAGCCTGCGCGGGCGCATGCCCGGCAACGAGTGGGAGCAGCACGCCAACCTGCGCCTGCTCTACAGCTGGCAGTGGCTTTACCCCGGCAAAAAGCTGCTGTTCATGGGCCAGGAGTTCGGCCAGGGCCCCGAATGGTCCGAGGATCGCGAGCTGGACTGGTACGTGCTGCAGTACCCCCTGCACCAGGGCCTGCAGAATCTGGTGCGCGACCTGAACCGGGTGTACCGCAAAGACCCGGCCCTGCACGCCCGCGAGTTCGAACCCGACGGCTTTGGCTGGCTGGACTGCGACGACGCCGAGCACTCCACGATCAGCTTCGTCCGCCGTGACCATCAGGGACGCCAGGTGGTCGTGGTGCTGAACCTGACGCCCATGGAACGTGCGGCCTATCCGGTACCCGCACCGCATGCCGGGCGCTGGCGGGTCAGCCTGAACACGGATGCGGAAGTCTACGGCGGAGGCTCACGTGGCCCGGCAGAGGCCTACGCCGAGCCGATCGAACGTCACGGCCATCCGGCCACGCTCTACCTGCACCTCCCGCCACTCGCGGCGCTGCTGCTGGAACCGGTCGCAGACTGACGTCACGCCGCCTCGGCTACTCGATGCCCAGCCGCTTGATCTTGCGCCACAGCGACACGCGGTCAATGCCCAGCAGCCGCGCCGCCCGGGTGCGGTTGCCTCCGGTCTGCTCCAGTGCCTGACGGATCTGCAACACCTCCTGCTCCTCCAGCGTCCGCAGCGGGGCCGCGTCCTCGTGCACTACGCGGGCGCTGGTCTCGCGCAGGGCGCGCGGCAGATCGGCCAGGGTCAGGTTCGCCGTACGTGCCAGTGCCACCCCGCGTTCGATAATGTTGGACAACTCGCGCACGTTGCCGGGGTAGTCATGCTCGACCAGGCGCTCCAGCGCCTCCGGGTCGATGTCGTCGATGCGCTTGCCCATCGACAGGGCGTGGCGCTTGAGGAAGTAGTAGGCCAGCAGCGGGATATCGTCGCGCCGATCGCGTAGCGGTGGCAGCAGCAGGTTCACCACGTTCAGACGGAAATACAGGTCCTCGCGCATCTCGCCACGATCCACCGCACGATCCAGGCGCCGGTTGCTGGCGGCGATCACTCGCACATCCACCGGGATCGGCGTCCGCCCGCCGACCCGCAGCACTTCGCGTTCCTGCAGGACCCGCAGCAGGTTCACCTGCATCGCCGGACTGGTTTCCGCGACCTCGTCGAGGAACAGTGTGCCCCCCGCAGCGGTCTCGAACAGGCCCTTCTTCTGCTGGGTGGCCCCGGTGAACGCACCCTTCTCGTGGCCGAACAGCTCGCTGCTCAACAGTTCGTCCTGCAGTGCCCCGCAGTTCACCGCGAGAAACGGCCCCTCGGCCCGCGCGCTGTGGTTATGGATGTAGCGCGCCAGCAATTCCTTGCCGGTCCCGCTCTCGCCCGTCAGGACCACATTGCAGTCGGTGGGCGCAATCTGGCGCGCGGTCTCCAGCAACCGCTGCATGGCCGTGTCCTGTGCCACCAGGGTCGCCTTGCGCCCGCCCTGCTCCACTTGATCGCGCAGGGTGCGGTTGTCGCGCCGCAAGCGGGTGAATTCCACCGCCTTGGCCACGACCTCGCGCACCTCGTCGATACGAAACGGCTTGGCAATGTAGTGGAAGGCCCCGGCCTTCATCGCCTCCACCGCGGAGTCCAGGGTGGCGTGCCCGGTGATCATGATCACCGCCAGGTCCGGATCCAGCTCGCGCGCCCGGCGCAGGATCTCCATGCCGTCCACCCCGGCCATGCGCAGGTCGGTCAGGACCGCGTCAAAGCGCTCCTGCTCCAGTGCGCGCAAACCCGTCGCTCCCTCCTCGCGGGTCGTCACAGAATACGGGGAGTGCCGGAAGACCTGCTCCAGCTGGCGGCAGGCAATCGGCTCGTCGTCAATCACCAGCAGGCGCGCCTCCCGCGAGGCTCCAGCCGGGCGTTCCCGATTCGCCTTGTCCTCACGACTCATGCGCGGTCCCCGCATTCGCAGGGCAGCCAGACCTGGAACCGTGTCCCGCCCATCGGGCAGCGACTGACGCCGATTGCCCCTCCATGGTCCTGGACGATTTCCTGGGCCACGAACAGGCCCAGGCCCGAACCGCTCCCCTCGTCCCGTCCGCGGTAAAACGGCTCGAATACGTGATCCAGCGCCGCATCCGGGATCCCCGGGCCGTCGTCGTCGATCGAAATCCGCACGACTGGGTTCAAACCCTGGCCCTGCACCACAAGATCGCCGACCACATGCCCGCCGGGACCCGGCCTCAGGTCCGCCAGGCGGCCCCGCTGGGCCTCAATGCGGACTTCTACTTCGTCGCCCCCTGCCTCGAAGGCATTGCGTAACAGGTTCACGAACACCTGCTGCAACCGCTCGGGGTCCACGGTCACCTGGAGGGCATCATCCACTCGCATGCTCACCTGATCCACAGGGAGCGTGGCACGGATCAGATCGAGTGCCCCGTCCAGGATGGTCTTCAGCGAGCGGCACTCCTCCCGTTTGGGGCTCCGAGGCTGCTGGCGCGAATACATGAGCAGTCCGCGCACGATGTTCTGCGCCCGCGCCGTCTCGCCCTCGGCCTGCTGCAGCCACTCTTCCAGCAAGGCCGGATCACCGCCCCGCCCTTCCTCCGCGACCAGCTGCAGTGCCGTGGAGATATTGCCCAAGGGGTTGTTCAACTCGTGGGCCACACCCGATACCAGCACCCCCAGGGCCGCCAGCCGCTCGGAACGGCGCAGATCCTGGCTCCGCGCATCCAGCTCGTCCAGCATCGCATTGAAGGCGTGGGTAAAGGACACCAGTTCACGATCCTCGTTGGGCGCGGTCAGACGCCTGCGCGACCCCGCCCCGATCGCCCGCAGCTGGTCCTCTACCGAGCGCAGCGGGGCGAGGATCCGCCGCGCCAGCCACCAGCCGCCCAGAAGGACCAGCATCAGCACGATACTCGTCGCCAGCAGCAATTCCGTACGTGATTCCTGAACCCCGGTGCGCAGGTTCTCGCGCTCGCGCTGACTCAGCACCTTGGTCAACGCCGAGGCCTCGCCGCCGGCGTTGCGAATGGACTCGACCAGCTGCTCGCGCCGCTCACCCGCCAGCCCGGGATACCGGCCCAGCCCCGTGCGATACCGCTCCAGAACGGCCTGCAACTCGTCGAGCTCGCCGGGGCGTGCATGCTGCGCCAGCGCCGCCTCGTTCTCGCGCACCCGTTCCAGCGCCGCCTCGGCATGGTCCCGCGCCGCAGCCAGGTCCCCATGCTCCCCGGAGCCATAGAACTTCTTCTCGAAGCGGCGCATCTCGAGACTGTCCTGCAACAGCTCGGCTACCACGTCCCCCTGTTGCAGCCGCGTCTCGATGGTCGAAAGCGCGATGTACTGCGCGAGCACCAGACCCAGCACCAACACAACCACTCCGGCATACACCCAGCGGACCTTGCTGCGCAGACTGCGCCCCATAACGTTACTCGTTGCAATAGTTGCCGCTACATTCTGCAACGCCCGGATAGTCGCCCGCAACGCTATTCGCGGCCTTTCACCCCGTCAAACGTTACATGGTGCAACACACGCCTCCTCAACACCCCATCACAAACCGGATAAGTCATTGTTTTCATGGAGTGGCACGCGATCTGCATAGAGGCTTCGTGGACGAACCACAACGGAGACATCGATGCCTGCCCTGAGCCGCACCATGAAACAGATCCTCGAAGGCCTGGCCTATGCCGACCTCGCCGAGATGCAACCGATGGGCGACAAGTATCGTGCGCTCGCAAACGATACCCCGACCGCGAATCCGCCATCGGTCGGCGCACCTCAAGCCGCTGCGCAACCCGCACCGCGCCGGCGGATTGGCCTGTTCGTCGGGCCATTCGCCCCGCGCCCCGTGTTCGACTATGCCGCCGACAGCTGCGAGCGCCTGGATGCCGAGCTGGTTGTCCTGACCTTTCTGGGCAAGGCCGAGGCAGGCGCGCTGATCGACGGCTTCATTCGTGACACCGGCCCCCTGCCGCACGGCGTTCACATCGAGGCCCTGACCGGCGACCCGGAACGGGCCCTGCGCCGGGTCCTCGGTCGCGGTCTGCGTCTGGACTTCCTGGTCTGCGACGAACAGGGCTACCTCGGCCACCAGATCCTTGCCACCGAGACGGCCGCGGAATTGCCGGTGGTCATGGTCGCCGCACCCCGCAAACCGCGGCCGGGCGGCACCCGGACCGCGCCGTCCGGCGCCGCGCTCCCCTCCGCGGGCTAGTCACCACCGTCGAGTTGCAGACCCGGCCGCAGCGCATCGCGGCCGGGCCGAACACGTTGGCCCGAATCCGAAACAAGGAACACCCCGCCTACATGAATACCGACCGGATCTACCGCCTGTTTCCCTTTCTCGCCTGGTTTCCCATGTCCGAGAAATCCGTCCGCGCCGACGTCATGGCGGGCCTCAGCGTCGCCATGATCCTGGTGCCCCAGGGCATGGCCTACGCCACACTCGCGGGCCTCCCTGTGGTGTACGGGCTGTACGCCTCGGCGATCCCGGCGATCGTCGGCTCGCTGTGGGGCTCCTCGCGCTTTCTGCATACCGGTCCGGTCGCGATGCTGTCGCTGCTGTCGGCTGCGTCGCTCGCGCCGTTCGCAGTGGCCGGCACCGAATACTTTATCCAGCTCTCGATCCTGCTCGCGCTGATGGTCGGCATCATGCGCCTTCTGCTGGGCGTATTCCGCCTCGGGATCCTGATGAACTTCGTCTCCCAGCCGGTCATCGTCGGTTTCACCAACGCGGCGGCGCTGATCATCGGACTCTCCCTGATCAACACCTTCTTCAATGTCCCGAAGCCCGATACCGGCGCCTTCCTGACCGACTTCGCCGGCGTCATTGCCCAGCTGGGGGAGGCCCACTGGCCGACCATCGCCTTCGGCGCCGGCACCCTGGTGATCCTCATGGTGATGCGACGGATCATGCCCCGCCTGCCGGGCGTGCTGGTGGTCGTCGTGCTGGGTACGCTACTCAGCGCCCTGACCGGCTTCGAGAACAACGAACGCATCACGCATGGGCAGATCCAGGCCACCGACGTGCGCAACCTGTACCAGGAGCTCGCCGCAACCCGCACGCAGATGGGTACCACGTCGGAAGAGTTGAGCGAGGCCAACAGCGCACTCAAGGAGGCCGAGAAGGCGGGCGAGGAATCACCCGACCTGGCGGTGCGCGTGGCCCGCCTGGAGGTCCGCGAGTCGCAACTCAAGCGCGAACTGAGCGACCTGCGCATCACAGCCCACCAGGTGCGCCTGGAGCGCACCGAGACCGCAGACGGTCAGGCGCGCTACCGCGCCTGGCATGCCGAGGCCGAGGGCCGCCCATGGCGGCTGTCCGGCTTCGACGAGGAGCGCATCATTGTCGCTTCCGGCGGCCAGGTCGTCGGCACGATCCCCCAGGGACTGCCCAGCCTGCAGCTGCCGGTACTGGACTGGGAGGTCATCCCGGCCCTGCTGCCCGCCGCGTTCGTGATGGCCCTGATCGGCTTCATGGAGGCGACCTCCATCGCGCGCGCGCTCGCCGCCCAGCGGCGCGAGAAGCTGAACCCGAATCAGGAACTGATCGGCCAGGGTCTGGCCAACATCGTCGGGAGCTTCTTCCAGTCCTACTCCGTCAGCGGCTCGTTCTCGCGCTCGGCGGTCGCGGCGCGCTCCGGCGCACAAAGCGGGCTGTTCGCGGTGGTCAGCGCGATCGGCGTGCTGATCACCATGCTGTTCCTGACCCCCTATCTCTACCATTTGCCCCAGGCAGTGCTGGCGGCCATCGTGATATCGGCGGTGTTTGGCTTGCTCGACTTCCGGGCCCTGGCGCGGTCGTGGACCATCAACCGCGCCGATGGCCTGGCCGGGTTCCTGACCTTTTTCGTCACGCTGTACATGGCCCCGGATCTCGCGAATGGCGTGATCGTCGGCGTAATCCTGTCATCGCTGCTGTTCCTGGTCGGCACCGTGCGCCCGCGTTCCGAGATCCAGGGCCTGCGCCCCGACGGCTCCCTGGCCGGGGCGATCAGCAACGACCTGCGTCCGGCCGGCCCACATTTCACCGTACTGCGCTTCGATGCCTCGTTGGTGTTCATGAACGTCGCCCACTTCGAGGACGCGGTCATGGACGCCGTCGCGCGCAACCCGAATGCCCGGGCGGTGCTGGTGCTCGGCAACAGTATCAACCGCATCGACGCCTCGGGCGTGGACAAGGTGCGCGCCCTGATCGGCGATCTTGCGGCCGCCGACTGCAAGCTGATGTTCAGTGGTCTCAAGAAACCCGTCCGCGAGGCCATGGAACGTGCCGGCCTGCTGGACGAGATCGGCCGCGGAAACATCTTCCCCAACAAGCGCGTCGCCCTCGCCGAACTGCAGCAGCGCGCCCTCGGCACCCCGGACCGAGTGGAAACCGCCAACCCGGCACCACCCGGCACTCGAGGCGACGATAATCCATCGTGAAGGGAGGCCGGGACTCGCCCATGCAAGGCCTGCCTTCCCGTCTATACTCGGCAGAAAGCGAGCATGCAAACCGTGACGAACCCGAATTGACGCGTTTCGAGGAGATCCAGCTGGACGGCGCACACGCGATTGGGCCTTTGCGTGGGGGCCGCCTGATCAGAACCTTTCCTGACGCGGCCGGGGCGCAATGCGATACTGACGCGCAGCCGGTCCTTGCCACTCCCCCAGAACCCACCATCAGGTCTCGAACTCATGAATCTGCGCCTTCTCTCCCTTGCCGTCGCCCCGCTCATCGTCCTTCTGGCAGCATGCAGCCCCGGTCAGTCCGACACCATCCCGCTCGAGTCGATACAGGCCATCGTCGACATCGGCCAGGAACACGGTTTCGAGACCTTCGAAGAACTGGAGGCAGAAAGTGACCGGGAATTCGTCCTCAAGGGCTGGGACGACGCACAACTGCGCATGGAGACCCGGTTTAATCTGGATGGTGACCTGCTTCGCGAAGAACGCGTACGCGACCCCGATCACGCGGCGGGCATGACCGCCCAGATGATTCTCCGCTCAGCGGCCGTCGCGCGGGATCACGGCATGCTCCGCTTCAAGGAGATCGAGTTCGAAGACGACCGCGTCATCGAACTCGAGGGCATCACCGAAGACGGCGACGAGCTGAACATCCGACTCGATGGCGAAGATTTTACGCTGCTGTCCCTCGAACGCGACTGACGAAACGCTGCCCCCTTCGCCGCCCTCGAACCGACCCCGGTCGGCATAACCGACGCGCGAGGGCTCAGGCCTCCGGGCGCAGGTGCGGAAACAGGAGCACGTCGCGGATCGAAGCGCTGTCGGTCAGCAGCATCACCAGGCGGTCGATGCCAATGCCTTCCCCGGCGGTCGGCGGCAGGCCGTACTCCAGCGCGCGGATGTAGTCGGCGTCAAAGTGCATCGCCTCGTCGTCACCGGCGTCCTTCTCCGCGACCTGGGCGCGGAAGCGCTCGGCCTGGTCTTCCGGATCGTTCAACTCGGAGAAGCCGTTCGCGATCTCGCGCCCCCCGACAAACAGTTCGAAGCGATCGGTGACGAACGGGTCGTCGTCGTTGCGCCGCGCCAGTGGCGAGACCTCGGTCGGGTAGGCGGTAATAAAGGTCGGGTGACGCAGCTGGTTCTCGGCGGTGTACTCGAAGATCTCGGTCCACAGCTTGCCCAGACCGAAGCTCGGCTTGATCGGGATCTCCAGGCGCTCGCAGTGCGCGCGCACCTTCTCGATGTCGTCGAGGTCGGCTTCCGCGATCTCGGCATTGTGAGCCAGGATCGCCTCGCGCACGCTCATGCGGGTGAACGGCTTGCCAAAATCGTAGCTCTCGCCCTGGTACTCAATGGTGGTCGTGCCCAGCACGTCCTCGCACAGCCCGCGCAGCAAGGTCTCGGTGCGATCCATCAGCGCGCGGTAGTCCACGAACGCCTCGTAGAACTCGAGCATGGTGAACTCGGGGTTGTGCCGCGTGGACAGTCCCTCGTTGCGGAAATTGCGGTTGATCTCGAAGACCTTCTCGAAGCCGCCGACGACCAGGCGCTTGAGATACAGCTCTGGCGCGACGCGCAGGTACAGCGGCATATCCAGCGCGTTGTGATGGGTGGTGAACGGCCGCGCGGTCGCCCCGCCCGGGATCACCTGCATCATCGGGGTCTCCACCTCGATGAAATCCTGATCCTCGAAGTACTCGCGGATGTAGCGCACGATCCGGGTACGGGTGCGGAACAGCTCGCGGCTGTCCAGGCTGGTGATCAAGTCCACGTAGCGCTGGCGATACCGCTGTTCCTGATCGGTCAGGCCGTGGAACTTTTCCGGCAGCGGACGCAGGCTCTTGGTCAGCAGACGCAGCTCGTCGAGCTGGACCGTCAATTCCCCGGTCTTGGTCTTGAACAGCGTGCCCTGGCCACCCACGATATCGCCCAGATCCCACTGCTTGAACGCCGGGTACACGCCCTCCGGCAGGCTGTCGCGCTGCGCGAACAACTGGATGTCGCCCGACTGATCGCGCAGGCGGATGAAGCTTGCCTTGCCCATCACGCGTTTGCCGACCATGCGCCCGGCGACCGTCACGCGAATCCCCTGGGCCTCCAGCGCCTCGCCTTCGGTCTCGTCGTGCGCGGCGTGCAGCGCCGCCGCCAGCGCATCGCGACGGAAATCGTTGGGGAACGCTGGACCGGCCGCGCGCAGCGCGTTCAGCTTGCTGCGGCGCTGTGCGATCAGCTTGTTCTCGTCAGTGGTTTCGGTCATCAGAAATCCATGCAATAGATAGACTTACAAGCCACTCTTGAGACTGGCTTCAATAAAGGGGTCGAGGTCGCCGTCGAGCACACCCTGGGTGTTCCCGACCTCCACGCCGGTGCGCAGATCCTTGATCCGCGACTGATCCAGCACGTAGGAGCGGATCTGGCTGCCCCAGCCGATGTCGGACTTGGTGTCCTCCACCGCCTGCTTCTCGGCATTGCGCTCCTGCAACTCGCGCTCGTACAGCTTGGCGCGCAGCTGGTTCATTGCCATCTCGCGGTTCTTGTGCTGCGAGCGCCCGGCCTGACACGCCGCCACCACTCCGGTCGGGACGTGGGTAATGCGCACCGCCGAGTCGGTGGTGTTCACGTGCTGACCACCGGCGCCGGAGGAGCGATAGGTGTCCACCCGAAGATCGGCCGGATTGATCTCGATCTCGAAGTTCTCGTCGATCTCCGGGGAGGCGAACACCGACGCGAACGAGGTATGCCGGCGGTTGCCGGAATCGAACGGCGACTTGCGCACCAGTCGATGCACGCCGGTCTCGGTGCGCAGCCAGCCGAAGGCGTACTCGCCCTGGATGTGCACGGTCGCACTCTTGATCCCGGCGGTCTCGCCCTCGGAGAGCTCGGTGACCTCCGCCTTGAAGCCCTTGTGCTCGGCCCAGCGCAGGTACATGCGCAGCAGGATGTTGGCCCAGTCCTGGGCCTCGGTGCCCCCGGAACCGGCCTGGATATCGAGATAGGCGTTGGCCTCGTCCATATCGCCGGAGAACATGCGGCGAAACTCCAGGCCCTCGATACGCGCGGTCAGCGCCTCCACATCGGCCTCGACCGACGCCGCCGTCTCCTCGTCGCCATCCGCCTCGGCCATCTCCAGCAGGTCCCGGCTTTCGTCCAGCTGGGTGCCGATCTCGCGGATGTTGACCACCACGCCCTCAAGCTGGGCCCGCTCCTTGTTCAGCGCCTGGGCCTGCTCCGGGTCGTTCCAGATATCCGGGTTCTGCTCCAGCTCGCGCTGGACTTCCTCTAGCCGTTCTTCCTTGGCAGGGTAGTCAAAGATACCCCCTAAGGCCTTCCAGGCGGCCTTTCAGGTCATCGATCAGGGAATACAGCGCGTTCAGTTCCATGGCAGTTTCCGTCGGGTGCCGTGGCGCACACGGCAGGTTCGATCACGTGGCGAGAAAAGCCGCGCAGTATAACACCCGACAGCGGCTTCAGGGCCGGCGGGGACGGCGCCAGAACGCCAGCGCGTCGCGGCGTTCCAGCACCAGGGCGCCGGCGCCCGACCCGGCCGTGGATTGCGGATCAACAAATTCGAGCGCGCCCAGGCCGCCACGGAGTAGAGCCCGCAGCTTCGGCGCCACCACATCGTCGGCAACCGACTCCAGAAGCTCGAGCCGGCGCTCGAGCGACGGGGCCGCCTCCAGTGCCTCGACGACGACCACGGTGTCGCCGGATTCCGCAGGGTCGGCCGCCGGGTCGGCTGCCCAGTCGATGCCGGCGCCCCGCGCCAGCCAGTGCGCGACCACACCGCCACCACACACACGGCCCACACTCGTTGGGCCACCGGGATGTCCGGGCGACCAGGGCCAGAGGCCATGCACGGCCCCACGCCCCTCCCGCTCGCGCGCCAGATTCACCGGGTGCTGGAACCAGGCCATCTGCAAGGCGTTGGCCAGTACCTGCAGGCGCCGAGCTCCATCGGCCTGCATCGACGGCGCCACCATGGCGCGCCCCATGCCGATCGACGGTGGCGGGCCCGACGCATCGCCCTCGGCGTCCATCCGCAACTCCCACAAGCCGTCTTCATTCAGGACCAAGGTCGCCCCGGCCGCGTCCAGTTCCGGCTGTGCAGCCGACCACAAGGCCTCGCGCTCGGCCTCCGACACCGGCTCCACCGGATAGGCCACCAAGTCCTTCATCCCCGCAGTCAGCTGCACCGGCTGGACCAGCCAGGTTCGCCATCCGGAATCGGTTGGCCGGTATCCGAGCCGCTCGGCCAATGCGGCCTCCCACCCTGGTGCTTCCGTGCCGGTGACCCCGCTCCGCGCCCGTCCGAGCCAGCGCGCCAGACGTCGCACAGAGAGCGGAGGCGCCCCGGCCACCGCGCCCTCGGGCGCTGCCCACAGGCCGGGCAGCAGGTGAATCACCCGCCGGCTTGCATCCAGCCGTGTCATTGATCGGACCCGTAGCGCCCCTTCGGCACGTCGCGCTCCTTCGCCGGATCGTCCTCGATCCCCGGCGTGATGCGACCTTCGTCGTCATACGGGAGCCGGACATGACCGTAGCGAAGCACCAGCACTGCGCCCGCCAGAATCAGGACCCCGGCAGTCACCGCGATCAGCTCCCATACGTCCATGTCCTTCATGTCGATGATCACGTAGCGCGCCAACGCGACGATCGCGATGTAGATCGGCAGGCGCACCGGGAGACGCCCGGAACGCAAGTAGATCCCGACCATCGCCAGCACCTCAAGAAAGATGAACAGCAACAGCAAGTCGGCCAAGCCCACCCACATCGCCGAGACCATGGTGGCGATTTCCTGCAGGATCGCGATCACAGTGGCGACGGCGATCACCACCAGCACGGCCACTTCGACATGATGCAGGGCGCGGCGCCCGGGGCGTTCGACGTTCATGCATTCACCACAATTGCCCCAATAAGTCCGGGCATCCTACCACCCGCCCCGGGCCCGAACGCTCAATTCTCCCATTGGTCTATACCAATAGACACAACGATCTGAAGCACCCGCGATGACCAAACCTCTCCACATCAAAAGTCCGCCCGCTACGCACCGCATCCAGTGGTCCGTCGCACGCGGTTTCGTCGCGGTACTCGCCCTGCTGTTGCTCGCTCTGCCGTCCGCCGCGGAGGACTACCCCGCCGATTCCGCAATCGCGTGGCAGGACTGGGACAGCCAGCTTTTCGAGGAGTCCGAGGCACGCGAGCGGCCCATCTTCTTTTATTTTCACGGCCAGTGGTGCACCTGGTGCCGCGACTTCCAGGACGAGTCCCTTGAGAACCCCGATGTGGTGGACACCGTCGACCAGCACTACATCCCGGTGCTGGTCGATCTCGACGAACGTGCGGATCTGTTCCGGCGCTACGGTGGCCGCGGCCTGCCCTTCGTGGTCATCGTGAATCACGAGGACGAAATGCTGACCCGCTTTACCGGTCACGTGAATGCCCGCGACCTGCAGAGCATCCTGGTGGCCCAGCGGGACATGTTCTCGGTCACCGGTCGCGAGATCACGCCGGACGATGCCGCGATCGACGATCTTGATGCCTTCATGGAGATGCTCGACGAGGTCTATGATGCCCGCGCCGACCGCCTGAGCGGCAGCGCCACCTTCGGCACCCTCAGCAAGCGCCCGCAGCCGTGGACCTATCGCTTCCTGCTCACCGCCGAAGAGTGGCGGGATCGCATGCCCGGGCTACTCGACCAGATCGCGGAGGACCTCTACGACGAGGTCGAAGGCGGCTTCTTCTTCTTTCACGATCCGGACCAGCGCGACCCCGTCCTGGCACTGGAGACCTCCAAGCGCCTGGACCAGAACGCGGCGTTCCTGTGGCTGTTCTCCGAGGCCCATGACACCATCGGCGACGAGCGCTACGCCGAGATCGCCCGCGGCATCCGCGACTACCTGCAAGACCACCTGTGGGACAGCCGCCAGCTGCGCTTCGGCAACAGCCAGTACGCCGACCGCGACTACTACCAGCTGGACCCGGAGACGCGCACGCAAACCGACCCGCCCCAGGTCGACCGCAACACCTACGCCGACACCTCGGGCCAGGCGATCGCCGCCCTGGCGAACATGGCGCGGGTAATGGAAGACGGGGAAACGCTTGCCTGGGCGCGCGAGGCCCTGGCGGCGCTGGATCGCTACCTGCAGACCGAACAGGGCTACCTGCACGGCATCACCGCGGCGGGTCGCCCGGCGATGGAGGGCTACCTGCCCTCGCAGATCTGGCCGGAGATCGCCCGCCAGGAGCTGGCGCGCGCCACAGAGGCACTGGACGGCGAGCGACCGGAGATGCCCGACCCGCTCGCGGCACTGGACCGGCTGGAACCGTTCTTCAACGAGGAGCTGGGCGGCCACGCCGAGCGGATCGGCACCGATCTGGAACCCTGGTCGGAGACCCGCACCCAGGCGGCGCTGGCCTGGTGGCTCTACCGCCTACCGGACGCCGCCATCGAGGAATCCCACATCGATCGCAACATGGTGCGCGAACGCCTGCGCATCGAGCCCGGTGCCGACCCCGACGACGTCGCTCTGGGCTTCGACGCCCTGCGCCGGGGCCTCTGAAGCCCCGTTGCAAGGCCTTGCGGTCGCTTATCCGGCGTCACACCACCCCCGGTTTCCCAGGATGGCGAGCCGAACCTGCGATGCGCCCCTGGCTCGGCCGCTACGCCTGTTGACGGAAGCCCGCAACCTCGCCCTGTAGCTGCTGCGCCAGGGCCTCCAGGGCCTCCACCGCCTGCTGCATCTCGTTCGCCCCGTCGGCGTTGCGCACGGCAATATCGTTGATGTGGTGGATGTTGCGGTTGATCTCTTCCGCCACCTGGCTTTGCTCCTCGGTCGCGCTGGCCACCTGGCGGGTCATGTCGTCGATAGCGGTCACCGAGTCGTGGATGTACTCCAGGGTCTCGCCGGCCTCGCCCGCCTTCGCCACGGAGGTTTCCGCATGCTGCTGGCTGACCTCCATCGCGTGCACCGCACGGGTGGCCCCGCCCTGCAGGCGCTGAATGATCTCGCGGATCTCCCCGGTCGAGTCGTTGGTGCGCTGCGCCAGGTGACGTACTTCGTCCGCCACCACCGCAAAGCCCCGTCCGGCCTCACCGGCCCGCGCCGCCTCGATGGCCGCGTTGAGCGCCAGCAGGTTGGTCTTCTCGGCGATCTCCTCGATCACTTGCAGGATCGTGCCGATGTTGTCGCTGTCACCCTTCAGCTCCACGATCACATTGTTCGCCTGACGAATCTCGCCGGCCAGCGTGTTGATCGCACCCTGGGTCGCCTGCACCACGGTGCGCCCGCCTTCCGCCGCACGCGTCGCCTGCCCCGCGCTCTCGGCCGTGCTCTGCGTGTTGTTAGCGACCTCCTGCACCGTGGCAGACATCTGGTTCATCGCTGTGACCACCTGCTCCACATCGCCACGCTGTTCGTGGGTGGCACGCGTCATTTCACTGCTGCGCCCATCCAGCTGCCGCGCCGAGGCGGCAATCCCGTCCGCCGCGTCGGCAACCTGGCGGATAAGCCCCGAAAGCCGCCCCATCACCGTGTTGAAGGCCGCGCCGGTGCGCCCGATCTCGTCGTCGGTCGTCACCTCCACCCGGTGCCCGAGATCCGCGCGGCCCTCACCGATCGCCTCCAGCCCCTCGGCCAGGCGCTCCATGGGGCGCGTCAGCACATTGGCGTAGAACCAGCCAATACCCAGCGCCACCACGAACGCGATGACCCACAACGCCCACAGCAGCCACCACAACTGGGTCACCAGCGCCGCGTCCACACCCGCGGCGAGATCGCCCTTCATGGTGTGGAAGGTCACCCCGCCCATGATGGACAGCGGCACGGTGCTCACCACGATCACCAGGATAATCAGCTTCAGTCGCAGCCCACCCAACGGTCCAATCTTCATCGACGCCCTCCTTTCCGTCCCTTAAGGAAACACTGATCAATGAACGCGTTCGCGCTCGAGTCGCTTTTGCGTGCGAACAAGGCGCGGTGACTGCCGTGCAGTCATTCTGCACAAGGGAGCCGCAACGCTGTGCGCGCGCAAAAGCTGCCGAGCCCCTGCTTTCAATAACGTGCGGGGTTGGCACCCCAGGTTCCCCGATCCTGCGTTGCGCCGCTTACAGGTAGAACCACTACCTGTTGCACGACGCGCCTGGTCTCGGAAAACCTGGGGTACCAACGCGAACGCGTTCATTGATCAGTGTTTCCTTAACGACCAGCCGATCCCGGTCTTGAGCCCGACACAGTATTCATCCGCCCCGCCCCTATCGTCTTGATCCGGGTCAACCCCAGGTCCCAAAACAAGCCAAAAATCGCTCCTGATTAGCAACACTCATCAGCCAGGCCCAATGACCGTGCCGGCCCGGGTTTCCAGCCGCCCCCTGCTTCGTCATCCCGGAAACCGCGTAGCGATTATCCGGGATCTCTGCGGTTGGGGGTTGCCCCGACGGGGGAGATCCCGGCTCTTCGCTTCGCTCAGGCCGGGATGACCAGGCAGGGGTAAGGCGCTCCGGGATGGTGACATCCCCAACAAGGCTTGGATCCAAGTGCCCCGGGGCGGGCCATGCACGCCCCCCAAAGGAGCCCCGGCACTGGCTGACTCTTATCGCTAATCAGGAAATCGTTTCACCACGAAGCGCATGAAGACGCGAAGAAGATCAAGGGCGATTGCGCCACAGAGGACACGGAGTTCACGAAGAAAATGGAAAGGCTTTCAACTTGAAGGAGGTGTCTCGCTTGGTTTCAGCGGTCGGGCCAGCGGCAATGGCTAACATACGTTCCAGACAACATTCGTCCTCTCGCTGTGTCCTCTGAGTTCATAGGCCCTTGGCCTTGACCTTCTTCATGCCTTCGTGCGCTTCGTGGTAAATAAAGCCCTTGAGCGGGCGCTCGCCGCAACCCCGATACCCAGACACAAAAAACCCGCGGTCCCGAGACTCGGGACCGCGGGTTCGCGGTACTGCGTTAGCGGATCCGCTTACCGGCTGCGAGCCGCACGGTTGCCGTTGGCGGACGGGCGACCGTTGCCGCCACGACCCCCACCGGGCTTGCCACCGCGACCGTTGCGCGGGGCGCCACTGCGGGCGCCTCCGCCCGGCTTGCCTCCCGGACCACCACGGCGATTGCCGTTGCCGTCATTGGCAGCCGGCTTCGGCGTGGCGAAGCCCTCGGTTTCGATGCGGTCGATCGGGCGCTGAATCAGGCGTTCGATGCCCTTCAGCAGCTTGATCTCCTCACCGTCCACCAGCGACAGCGCGGCGCCGTCGGAGCCGGCACGCCCGGTGCGACCGATGCGATGCACGTAGTCCTCCGGCACGTTCGGCAGCTCGAAGTTGACAACCTGCGGCAGCTGGTCAATGTCCAGCCCGCGCGCGGCGATATCGGTGGCTACCAGGACCGGCACCTGGCCGGACTTGAACTGCTTCAGCGCCTTGGTGCGCGCCGCCTGGCTCTTGTTACCGTGAATCGCCTCGGAGCGCACGCCATCCTTCGACAGCTTCTCGGCCAGGCGATTGGCACCATGCTTGGTGCGGGTAAACACCAGCACCTGTTCCCATTTGTTGGTGCGGATCAGGTGGCTCAGCAGCTCGCGCTTCTGGCTGGTCTCGACCAGGTGCACACTTTGCTTCACGCCCGCAGCGGTCGTGTTGCGCGGCGCGATGTCGATCTCCGCCGGGTTGTTCAGCAGGCCGTTGGCCAGCTTGCGGATCTCGTCGGAGAAGGTCGCCGAGAACATCAGGTTCTGGCGGTTCTTCGGCATCATCGCAATCAGCTTCTTGATGTCACGGATGAAGCCCATGTCGAGCATGCGATCGGCCTCGTCGAGGACCAGGATCTCCACACCGGACAGGTCGATGGTCTTCTGATTGGCGTGATCCAGCAGACGCCCCGGCGTCGCCACCACGATGTCCATGCGATCACGCAGGGCCTTGATCTGCGGGTTCATGTTGACACCGCCGAAGATCGTCATCGAGCGCATCTTGAGATTGCGCCCGTAGGTCTTCACGGATTCGTGAACCTGCGCAGCCAGCTCGCGGGTCGGGGTCAGCACCAGGCAGCGCGGGCGGCCATTGCCGGCCTGCGGCGCGTCCGAGGTGGACAGGCGCTGCAGAATCGGCAGGGTGAAGCCGGCCGTCTTGCCGGTGCCGGTCTGGGCGGCGGCCAGCAGGTCGCCTCCCTTCAGGACTTCCGGGATGGCCTGGGCCTGGATCGGGGTCGGGTGCTGGTACCCGGAGGTTTCCAGCGCACGCAAAAGGGTATCGGCCAACCCGAGGTCGGCAAAGGTCGTATCAGTCATGGAATGCTCCAACGCCACCCGCCACTCGTTCAACACAGAGCACCCATCGGGGGAAACGAAATCAGGGGGATCACTGCGAGCCGGAAGGCTCTGGATCAAATGAACGGACGCTGACGGGCGGGGCGTTCGATCCGGGCACTATACGCCTTTTGTCAATGAAAAGACACCGCTCCATCCCCCATCGGATATATATTTGTTTTATGTGGGAATATGGACTAGCTTCACACATACAAGACGAGCCAGCGCCCACGTAGCACTGGTCAGGCCGACGCGACCAAGGACAAACAAGGTCGGCTAAACAGGGGAAAAACATGAAACACAACCTGCCCATCACCGGGAATGAGGCGGAGTACCCGGAGAGCGCCAATATCCTCTCCACCACCAACCTCAAGGGAGCCATTACCTACGTCAACCCGGACTTCGTCGAAATCAGCGGATTCGAGGAAGAGGAGCTTCTGGGCAAGAATCACAACATCGTCCGCCACCCGGAGATGCCACCCGCCGCATTCGAGGACCTGTGGCAGACCGTCCAGGGAGGGCGATCCTGGATGGGCATGGTCAAGAACCGCTGCAAGAACGGGGACCACTACTGGGTCAGCGCCTACGTAACGCCGGTCACCGAAGGCGGCGAAACGGTCGAGTATCAATCCGTTCGCACCAAACCGCGTCGCGAACACGTGAAAAAGGCCGAAGCGGCCTACGCCACCCTTCTCCAGGGCCGCAAACCCCTGGCCCTGCGCCTGCCACCTATTGGCATCAAGACCAAGGCCATTGCCTCGATCGCCGGCGGCGTCCTGGTTGGTCTGATCGCCAGTGCGGCGTTGACGACCATCGCCTGGAGCAGCGCTCTGGTATTCGTCGTGACCACCCTGCTGGTTGGCGGTCTGCTCATCTGGACCAGCCTCACACCACTGTGCCGAGCGGTCGCCCATGCTCGTCGTATCGCGACCAATCCGGTTGGCCAGTACATCTATACCGGACGCACCGACGAGGCTGGCGAGATCGCCTTTGCGATGTTGATGCTGGAGGCAGAAGCTGGGGCGGTCGTGGGCCGTATGGGGGATGCGGCCGGCCACCTCACCGGAACCGCCGACGCACTCGTCACGGCGGTCGGCGAAAGCCGCAACGCCTGTAATCATCAACGGAACGAGACCGAGCAGGTGGCAGGGGCCACCCAGCAGATGGTGAACAGCGTGCAGGAAGTCGCTCAGAGCGCCCAGAGCGCCGCCGATGCAGCAGACCGCACCGACCGCGAGGCACGCTCAGGGAGCGATGTCGTCCGAGACAGCACACAGGCGATCGAGGAACTAGGAGAGCGCATTCGTCATGGGTCCGGCGTCATGACCGAACTGGACCGGCACAGCCAGGACATCAGCAGCGTACTGGACGTCATCCGCGGGATCGCCGAGCAGACCAATCTGCTCGCGCTTAATGCGGCGATCGAAGCGGCACGCGCCGGCGAACAGGGGCGCGGCTTCGCGGTGGTCGCGGACGAGGTGCGCACACTCGCCAGTCGTACTCAAGACTCCACTGCCGAGATCCAGCAGATGATCGAACGCCTGCAGAACCGAGCGCAGGCTGCAGTCGACACCATGGAACAAAGCCGAAATCAGGCCGAAACCAGCGTCAACCAGGCGCACCAAGCCGCCTCGACGCTGGAGAACATTACCTCGAGCGTGGGTCAGATCCGCGACATGAGCACACGGATCGCCGCAGCCGTGGAACAACAGGGGGCGGCCGGCGACGAGATTCGCCGCGGCGTCGACTCCATACGCAGCGCAGCTGATACCACTGCAAACCGGTCCGATCAGAGCGAGGCCGCGGCGCGCGATGTCGCACGCCTGGCGGGCAGCCTGCAAAGCCTCGCGCAGCAATTCTGGGCGCAGCATCGCTGACGGGGCTGGTCATGTCCTCCACCTCCGACAAGCTTTTTCGCCGGCCTGCGACCCCTGCCATCGGCGTGTTGCTGGCGTTGCTGCTGGCACCCGTAGTGATTTGGGTGCTTGGACTGCAGCTCCCGGACATCGTCCCGCGTGAACATCTAGCCGCCTTCCATATCGCCACGGAGTTGTTCGTGGTCGTCGTCGCGGTACTGGTATTTGCCGTGGGCTACCACGTGATCGACCGCCGCCGCATGGCCGCTTCTCTGCTGCTGGCCTGCGCCTTTCTCGCTGTCGCGTTGCTCAACTTCCTTCACCTGATGACCTATCCGGCCATGCCGGACTTCATCACCCCCAACTCGACCCAGCAGACGTTGTTCTTCTGGCTCGCCGCGCGTCTGGTCGGGGCGGTGGCATTGCTCGCCTACGTGGCGTTGCCCATGGTCACGCAGAGCAACGGACCGCCACGTGTTGTCTACCTGATCGGGAGCCTGCTGCTGGTCGCCGCGCTGGCCTGGGTCGGCCTGTGGCATGCGGAGATCGTTCCGCCCTTATTCGGCTCGCTGGGTGGGCTCACGCCCATCAGAATGGGGATCGAAGCCCTAATGATCGCCCTGCACCTGGTCACCCTGGCCCTGTTCACCCTGCGCCGCGAACTGCTGCAACGACCGGGCATACCCCTGGTTGCCGCCGCCCTGATCCTCAGCATGGGCAGCGGGATGTTTTTCATGTTCTACGCTCCCTTGACCGACGCCCCATCCGTATTGGCGCAGCTGTACAAGATCGCGGCATTTGTCCTGATCTACCAGGGACTTTTCCGGGAGAGCGTCCGCGCCCCATTGAAACACCTGCATGAGGCCCACCGCGATATTGAGCGGCGCGAACAACGTTACCAACAACTGCTGGAGACGGCCCCCGACGGCGTACTAGTCACTGACATGCACGGCCGCATCGTGATGGTAAACCGCAACATCGAACGCCTGTTCGGGTACCCGCGCCAGCAACTAATCGGCGAACCGGTGGAGCGCCTGGTTCCGGAACGCCTGCGCGCGCGCCACCGGACCCATCGCGAAGCCCAGGCCCACACCATCAACCGCCGTACCATGGGCCAGGTATCCGACCTGCGCGGTCGGCGTAGCGACGGCTCCGAGTTCCCGCTGGACATCAGCCTGAATGCATTCGAGGGTGACGAAGGCCGCCGCATCACCGCGTTTATCCGCGACATCACCGACCGTCAGCGCCGCGAGGCGCGGATCCAACACCAGGCCACCCACGACAGCCTGACCGAACTACCTAACCGCTGGCTCCTGCAAGACCGCCTGACGCAGGGGATCGCCCAGGCCGAACGTCACGGCCACCCGATCGCTGTGATGCTGCTGGATCTCGACAACTTCAAGATGGTCAATGACACCTTCGGCCATCACGAGGGCGACCAGCTGCTGAAGGCCGTGGGCGCCCGACTTCAGGGCGCCCTGGACCAGGAGGCGACCATCGGGCGTTTCGGCGGCGACGAGTTCATGATCCTGCTGACCAACGTCGAAGACGAACAGGCCATCGGCGTGATCGCCGAGCGCATCCTCGACATCTTCACCAGCCCGTTCCAGACCGAACAGGCCCGCAGACTGACCTCCACCGGAAGCCTGGGCATAGCCCTGTTTCCGCGCGATGCCCGCGACGAACGCAGCCTGGTCCGCTACGCCGACATGGCGATGTACGAGGCCAAGCACTCCGGACGCAACACCTATGCCTTCTTCTCGCAACACCTGGATGCCCAGGTGCACGAAGAGCAACGCCTGCAACAACGCCTCCAGCAGGCGCTCGGGAACGACGGCCTCGCGTTGCACTATCAGCCGCTGGTGGACGTGGCGTCGAACCGCGTCATCGGCGTCGAGGCACTGGCCCGCTGGACCGACAGCGAGCTTGGTCCGGTTGCCCCGACCCGTTTTATCACCAGCGCCGAGGCCACCGGCCTGATCCTGCCGCTGGGCGAGTGGGTCATCTCCGAGGCCTGCGAGCAGCTCGCCCAGTGGTCCCGTGCGGGTCTCGAGCTCCGGGTCGCCATCAACGTCTCCGCGATGCAGTTCCGCCAACACGACCTCGTCCAGCGCCTCGGCGCGATCCTCGAAGCCACGGGCGCCCCGCCCGAGCACCTCGAGATCGAGGTCACCGAGACCGTGGCCATGGCAGACGTCGCACTGACCCGCGATCAGCTGCGCGGACTGAAGGCCCTGGGCATCCGGGTCGCACTGGACGACTTCGGCACCGGCTACTCCTCGCTCGCTTACCTGAAGTCGCTGCCGATCGACAAGCTGAAGATCGACCGCTCGTTCATCGCCGACATCGGCCAGGACCCGGAATCCGAGATGATCCTGCGCTCCATCGTCCACCTCGGCCACAGCCTGGGCCTGACCCTGGTGGCCGAGGGCGTGGAGACCACGGCGCAGCGTGACTTCCTCCGGACGATCGGCTGCGACCTCTACCAGGGATGGGTCCATTCAAGCGCGATGGCGGGCAGCGCGGTAAGGGACCACCTTCAGGTAGCGCGCGCGTAAAGCGGCCCCGCTCTTGTGGTAGCCCTAACGACGATCAGGGATTAAGTTTGATAACACGGGCGTCTAGCTTCGAATAAGGCGGCAACAGATCGCCCAAAGCCATCGCAGGGAGGTGACATGGCCGACAGGGGATCCACCGATTCGACAGCACCACCGTCCGCACAGGATCCGCGCGACCACCGCTCCGCCGTCGCCATCACCGGCGGCTTCGCGGTCGTCCTGTTGCTGATGATTGTCATGATCGCCCTCGGACTGAACCGCCTCGGTCAGATCCACGAACGTCTCGACGTGATCGTCCACGAGCACAACATCAAGACCGAATTACTGAACCGCATGCGCACCGCCGCGCGCGAGCGCTCGGTGACCCTGCTGCGCCTGTCGATCACCACCGACCCCTTCGATATCGACGAAGGCATCATCGAGTTCCGCGGCCATGCCTCGGACTTCATGGTCGCCCGCAACGAACTCGAGGCGATGCCGCTAACCGGGCGCGAGCTGGCCCTCCTGGAAAGATCCCGCGGCCTGTCATCCAATGCGGTAGAAGTACAGGAGCGGGTGCTCGACCAGATCCTCGACGACGACATCGCCGCCGCCACGGAATGGCTGCTGAAGCAGGCCATCCCGATGCAGAACCTGGTGCTCGACAATCTCGCCGCCCTGCTCGATCTGCAGCAGCAGGCCGCCGAGACCGCAGCGCAGGAAACCGCAAAAGAGCACCAGCAGGCCGTCCAGATCATGTTCCTGCTCGGTGGAACCGCGCTGCTTATCGGGATCGTCGTCGCGGTCGCCGTACTGCGCCGGAGCCGGGATACCGAGGCCGACTTGTTCCGCGAGAAGGAACGCGCGCAGGTCACCCTGCACGCGATCGGTGACGCCGTTATCACTGTCGACACCGACGGGCGCATCGACTACCTCAATCCAGTGGCGGAACATCTCACCGGCTGGACGCATGCCGATGCCCATCGCGAGCGACTGGACCGCGTATTCCGGACGGTCCGGGAAGACGACGGGCAGCCACTCCCGCACCCACTGACCGAGTCCCTTCCCGACGGTACCGCCTGCAGCCTGAACCAGGGCGCAATCCTCGTCTCCCGTAACGGCCACGAATACGCCATCGAGGAAGTCTCCGCCCCGATCCGCGACCGCGCCGGTGCAATCATGGGTGCAGCCCTGGTCTTCCGGGATGTCTCCCAGGCACGTGAAATGGCCCGCGATCTTTCGTGGGCGGCCACCCACGACAACCTGACGTCGCTGGCCAACCGCCTCGAGTTCGAACGCCGCCTGCGCCAGCTGGTCACCACCGCGCGCAATGACGGTCGCGAACACGCGTTGCTGTACATGGATCTCGACCAGTTCAAACTGGTCAACGACACCTGCGGTCATGGCGCCGGGGATGAACTGCTGTGCCAGCTGACCTCTCACATGCAGGCGCAGCTGCGGGAAAGTGACACCCTGGCCCGTCTCGGCGGGGACGAGTTCGGGGTGCTGCTCGAAAGCTGCCCATTGGAACGGGCGGAGAAGATCGCGGAGAACCTGCGTCGAGCCATCGAGCAGTTCCGCTTCGACTGGCAGGGCCGGCTCTTCCGGATCGGCATCAGCATCGGTGTCGTCCCCGTAAGCGGTCATCACAGCGACCCGGCCCAGTTCATGAGCGAGGCCGATGCCGCCTGCTACCTGGCCAAGGAGCGCGGACGCAACCGGATCCATGTCTCGCGCCCCGACGATGCGGCCCTGTGCCGGCACCAGGGTCAGATGGACTGCCTGCAACGCATCAACCAGGCACTGCAGCACGGGCACCTCTGGCTCTACGGGCAACACATCGAGCCGGTCTCCAGCAGCGGACCGCGCCACACCGAAGTGCTACTGCGCATGGTGGATCCCGACGGCACGATCGTGCCGCCCAACACCTTTATCCCGGCGGCTGAGCGCTACGGGCTGATGGGGACCATCGACCGCTGGGTGATCGACCGGGTGCTTCAGATCGTCGCCCGCAGCTCCAGAGACCAAGGACACTTCGCGATCAACCTCTCCGGACAGTCGCTCTGCGAACGCGGCATGCTGGACTACATCGTGGAACGCATCGAATCCAGCGGCGTGGCCCCAAACCGGCTCTGTTTCGAGATCACCGAGACCGCCGCCATCGCCAATCTCAACCAGGCCAGCCGGTTCATCAGCACCCTCAGCGCGATGGGCTGCTGCTTCTCCCTGGACGACTTCGGCACTGGCATGGCCTCGTTCGGCTATCTCAAGACCCTGCGCGTCGATTACCTCAAGATCGACGGCAGCTTCGTCCGCGACCTGAACGACGACCCGGTCTGCCGCGCCATGGTGGAGAGCATCCACCGGATCGGCCAGGTCATGGGTATCCGTACCGTTGCCGAATGCGTCTCCCACCAGGACCTGCTCGTACCCCTGCGCGAAATCGGCATCGACTACGCGCAGGGGTTTGGCCTGCACCTCCCTGAACCGCTCGAGCCCTGCCCCGTCCAGACCGGAGTACGCGCCACCGGAACCAGCTGACACCCCTCCAGCGACCGGCCCTGAGGGCACCTTCCGCCCCCCACGACGCCGCGCAACCTACCCGGTCATCACGAACACCGCCCACCAGCCCGAACACCGCGCAACCCACCTCGTCATCCCGGACACCGCGCAACCCACCTCGTCATCCCGGACACCGCGCAACCCACACCGTCATCCCGGACACCGCGCAACCCACACCGTCATCCCGGACACCGCGCAGCGGTGATCCGGGATCTCCCGGGCAGCCACCCCAACACCCAAGACCCCGGCGCTGCGCTACGGCCGACATGACACCAGGGGGAAGGGCACCCCCATCCGCTCGAGCCAACAGGCGATCATTTTGTGTATCGCTCCGCCTGGCCTCCAACGCCTGCACGCCAGCCAGACACGAAAGGCCGCCCGAAGGCGGCCTTTCGTCACCGAATCCAGACGTTCGCGCCGCCATCGAACCCGGCGGCGCGGCGTTGGATCAGTACCCCGTACTGCCGTGCACGTCCGGCGGGGCCTCGCGGGTCAGCATCGACCACGTCAGGTGCGCCATCACCTCGGGCGCCACCACGGTATGGCGATTCCCGCTGTTCTGCATCCCCTCGCGCAGCTCCTGGCGGACCTGCGGTTCCCCGGTCAGATCAAAGATCACATCGACCTGATCCCCGCGCGCCACGAGATCCGCAACCGACTCCAGCGGGATCCCCTTCGCCTCGGCCAGCCGGCGCCCCTCGGTCTCGCCCTGCTCCGAGGCCGCGCAGATCGTCATCCCGGGCAGCCCGGACTCCAGCAACATCTCGAGGAAGCGGCCGCCCACCCGGCCCAGTCCCACCACTGCTATCTGAATCGACATATGCACTCCATCCTTTTCTATTTTTTTGTTTTCTCCATGCATGCCCGCGATTGCCATCCGCCGAACACGCCCCCCGACTGTAGGCCATGTGCGACACGCGCGCACGCCCGCCCGCACACACCGCGCTCGCCCCGCCCGGCATCCGGCCATTTGGAGCACCTCGCGGGTCGGCCTAAGGTGACACGAATACATCCGCACGCAGTTAACCAACCGGAGCCCCCATGGAAAACGTTCACCTGCCGATCCGTGCAGACCGCCGCGAACAGGGCAAGATCATCCAGCGTATCGAACGCCTGGAGGGAGTGGAGCTGGAATTCACCGACCTCGACGTCGGCGACTACCTGCTACCCAACGGCGTCGTAGTCGAGCGCAAGTCCGCCACCGATATGGTTCTCAGCGTCGTCGACAAGAGTCTGTGGGAAAACGCCGCCAAGCTGAAGGCCAACTACCAGCAGGTCGTCTACATCGTGGAGGGGGACCTCTACGAGCCTCGTTTTCACCAGCAGGCGCTGGACATCCACCGCGCCCTGGCCCACCTGACGATCGCCCTCGGGATCAGCGTCCTGCCCAGCTCCGATGCCGACAACAGCGGCATGCTGATCTACCTTCTGGGGCTGAACGCACAGATCGAGCCGGACCCGTCCGACCGCCCAACCAAACCCGACACCCGGCGCAAGGCCGCCGAATTCATCGTCAGCGGCCTGCCCGGCGTCGAGGCCGACCAGGCCCGCGATCTGCTGCGCGACATCGGCAGCGTGCGCGACATCATCAACGCCGATGCGGCCACCCTCGCCCAGACCGACGGCCTCGACGCAGAACGCGCCCAACGCATCGAATCCGTCGTCACCTACGGCAGCCGCACCACCTGACACTGTAGGAACCCAGCCCTTTGGGCGATCACCCCGACCGCCGGACGCCCCCTCCAACCCTGCAATGCGGCCCGGCCACCCCGTCATCCCGGCCGCAGCGCAGCGAAGAGCCGGGATGACGATCCTGGGGCAAAGCTGGACATCGCAGGAACCAAACCCCTGTAGGAGCGGGCTCGCCCGCGAAGCCCCCGCCAAAGCCGGACCTGGACAGCGGACGATTGGCGAGGTGATGCAATTCGCAAGGCTCATCGCATCCTACAGATGCAACAAGTCCCGACAGAGGACGTAGGATGCGATGAGCGCAGCGAATCGCATCAAGGGGCTCGCACTGCCCTGTGAACGGTGCGTTTCGCGATGCTCAACGCACCCTACGACGCTCTACGACGCGTTCCCCAGCCACCGGCGCAGGCCGCCGCTGCGGCGGATCTGGCGCTGGCTGGCCGCGACCAGCGTGCCCGCGCGCGGCTCCAGCAGGCTGAACCAGCGGCTGGCGCGGGTGATCGCCGTGTAAGCCAACTCGCGGGTCAGGATCGGGCTGTCCGCGTCCGGCAGCACCAGGGCCACGTGCTCGAACTCCGAGCCCTGGGCCTTGTGCACCGTCAGGGCAAACGCGGTCTCGATGGCCTCCAGGCGGTTGGGCAGCACCCAGCGCACGCGCCCGCCGTCCCCGGCGGCCAGGAACGCCACCCGCAGCACCGAGTCTTCGCCCTTGGTGGCATCCGAGTCCGCCTCCGGCTCGCCCCGCGCCAGCCAGGCCGGGACGGCCAGGGCAATGCCGATATCGCCGTTGATCAGCCCCAGCGCGTAGTCATTGCGCGTGACGATCACCGGGCGCCCCTCGACCCATTGTCCGCCGGGCCCGTGCGCGTCCATCCGTCCCGCGTCCCCCTCGATCATTCCGCGCGCCTGCAAGGCCGCGGCGACGCGCCGGTTCAGCGTCTCCAGCCCCCACGGGCCGCGGCGCACCGCGCACAGGAGCTGGAACCGCCCGTGGGCCGCCAGCACGTCGCGCGCCCAGTCCTCCCAGGCCGCGCGCGGGGCCGCCGGGGCCGGCCGCGCCGCGCGCAGGCCCTCGAGATAGCCCGCATAACCCACCGCCTCGCCCTCCGGCGTGTCCGCGCGCCCGTCCACCGCGAGATCCACCAGTGCCGGGTCCTCGGGCCCCGCGAGTACCATTTGCCGGACGGCATCGTCCCCGTCCGGCCCATTCCATGCCGCTCCCGTGTTCACTGCCGCGGCCAGCCGCCCGATCCCGCTGTCCGCGCCGAAGCGATGACTCTCGCGCAGCATCACGATGTGCTGGTCCAGCGCCTGACCGGCCGCATCCTGCATGGCCGCCGGTACGGCCATCCCGGTCACGGCCTCCAGCCACTGCGCGGTCGACGGCGTGTAGTGCCCGCCCCCGGCGCGATGGCACAGCTCGCCCAGCACCGCGCCGGCCTCCACCGAGGCGAGCTGATCGCGATCCCCCAGAAGGATCAGGCGCGCCGTGCGGGGCACGGCCTCGACCAGGCTCGCCATCAGCTCCAGATCGATCATCGAGGCCTCGTCCACCACCAGCACATCCACCGCCAGCGGGTTGCGCGCCCCGTGGCGGAAGTGTCGGGTATCCGGGCGCGCCCCGAGCAGGCGGTGCACCGTCACCACCTCGGCCGGCAGGTCCCGGCGCAGCGCATCTCCATCGGGCAGCTGGTCCAGCCCCAGGCGATCCAGCGCCCCGCTGACCGAGGCATTCAGGCGCGCCGCCGCCTTGCCAGTCGGCGCCGCCAGGCGGATGCGCAGCGGGTCGTCCGGACCCTGCAACCCCTGCAACAACGCGAGCAGTCGCAGCACGGTGGTGGTCTTGCCGGTCCCCGGCCCGCCAGTAATCACACTGAAGCCCGAACCGGCCGCCAGGGCACAGGCCAGGCGTTGCCAGTCCGGATCGGTGGCAGCCTCCGCCGGCGGTCCGAACAGATGATCCAGCCAGTCCCGCGCCGCCTGCTCGTCCAGCGCACCTTGCCAGGCCTCGCGGTCCGCCAGGCGCGCACGGATGGCTTGGCCGATGCGGCGCTCGCTCTCCCAGTAGCGGCGCAGATAGACCTGCTCCCCGGTGTACACCAGCGGCGTTCCACCCAATTCGCCCGGTCCGGCCAGGCCACCGTCCTGGAGGGCCTCCGCCACCTGCGCAACGGATACCCCCTGCAGTACCGACGAGGGTCGCGGCGGCGGCCGCGAAGCCGGCTCGCCCTCCGGCGGCAGGGCCAGCGTGGCGTCGGGGGCCTGCAGCAATGCGTCCAATTCCAGACAGACATGGCCGCGTCCGACCTGATGGCTGGCCAGCGCCGCCAGCAGCAGGGCCAGCGGCGACGCCGCCGGGGCCTGCTCGTGCAGGAAGCGCACCAGCGCCCGGTCGACGCCGCGCAGCCAGCCGGCCTCCTCCCACCCGCGCAATAGGTCGAGCACGGCCTCCGCCGAGGCCAGGGGTCCCGTGGGCATCACCGTGCTCATACCGTCGCCTCCCGGTCCGGACCGGCCGCCATCCGGTGATCCAGCCATTCAATCAGTGCACGCGGCGGGCAGTGATGGAACACTCCGTGCCCCGGCGCATCCACGCCACGCAGGAACAGGTACACCCCGCCGCCCATGTGCCGGTCATAGTCGTAGCCCGGCAGGCGTGCGGCCAGCTGGCGATGCAGCGCCAGGGTATAGAGCACCAGCTGCAGGTCGTAGCGGTGTTCCAGCACCGCCGCCTGCAGGCGCTCCGGTGTGTACGCCTGGGCCGAGGCCCCCAGCCAGTTGGACTTGTAGTCCGCCACGTAATAGCGCCCGCCGTGCTCGAAGACCAGATCGACGAATCCCTTCAGCATCCCGTTCAGGGTCACGTTCCCCAGCGGCGGGCGCGGTTGTCCGGGTAGGATCTGCGCACGGACCCCCTGATCCAGCTCGCCCGCCTGCAGGTTGTGCGTCGGGTACAGGAACTCCAGCTCGGGCTGATAGGTGGCGAGGCCGCCCAGACTGAAATGTTCGCCGTCCTCCAGCGGGAAGGCGACCGCAAGCAACTGCTGCATCCAGTCCGCGACCGTCTCCGACCACTCGCTCCAGCCCCGCCGCTCGCAGCGTGTCGCGATCTCCTGCGCCATCCGTTCGGGATCTGCCTCCTGCGCAGCGAGGCCCTGCTCCGCCGCCCACTCCAGCAGCCCGTGGAGGAAGGTGCCGGGCCCAGGCCCGCGCGGGAAGGCATGCAGCCCACTGGCCGCGCGCGACTCGGGCTCCGGCGCCTCCAGCGGCGGCCGACTCGCATCCGCCACCCCCTCGCGCAGCACATCCTCGCGCGCCGAGTCGGGGGCCACCGGCGCGACCCCCTCGTCATGCGCGGCAATCGCACTGTAGCTGGCCACCCACCAGCGCTCGAAGCGGCGCCTCGGCGGCACCCGGGCCGGCCCCGTCGCGGTCGTGGCACGGCCCATCTGCGCGGCCACCGCGCTCGCCTCCGGCAGGGGGCCCACATGAATCGCCGATGCGTCGCCGGCTGCATCCCGCAGCGCGGCCTCCAACCCGCCGTCCTGCACCCCCGCGGGTCCGGCCAGCAGATACCCGGCCGCGGTGCGGTCGAAGTGATTGGTCTTGCTGTTTCCGGAGACGATCGGCGCAATCCCCAGCCAGCAGGCATGCCGCGCGCGGGTGATGCCGACATACAGCAGGCGGAGATCCTCGGCCAGGCGCTCGCGCTCGGCGCGCTCGAACACCTCGCCGTCCATGCGGAATACCCAGCGCGCCCCACCCTGCGGCGGGTGGTCGCGGTAGGGCACGTCCTTGGCCGTATCCGTCTGACGGAAATTACAGACGAACGGCAGGAACACCAGCGGATACTCCAGCCCCTTGGACTTGTGCAGCGTAACCACCTTGACCAGGTCCTCGTCGCTCTCCAGACGCAGGACCTGCTCCTCCCCGGTCTCGCCTTCGCCGCCGCGATGCTCCGTCAAGTGCCGGATCAGCGCCTGCTCGCCATCCAGCTCGGCGGCCGCCTGCTGCAACAGCTCGCTCAGATGCAGCAGGTTGGTCAGGGCACGCTCGCCCTCGGCCGTGGCACGCAGCCGGCGCGGGACTTCGAAGTCATGCAGCAGGCGGCGCAGCATCGGCAGCACCCCGCGCGACTGCCACAGCCGCCGATAGTCGCGGAACTGCTCGACGCGTACCTCCCACGCCAGCTCGTCCAGCGTCAGCCGATGCAGTTCGGCCAGCGACTGCCCCAGGGTCGCGGTCGCCAGCGCCGCGCGCAGCAGGCGTTCACTGGTCGGCTCTGCGCAGGCTCGCAACCAGCGCAGCAGGTCGCCCGCCTCGGCGGTCACATACACCGACTCGCGATCGGACAGGTACACACTGCGCACCCCGCGCCGGCGCAGCTCGGCACGGATCGCATCCGCCTCGCCACGCCCGCGCACCAGCACCGCCATGTCGCGCGGGCGTACCCCGGTCAATTCCTCACCTTTGCGGAAGCCACAGCGACCGGCCATACCACCGTTGAGCAATTCCACCATATGGCTGGCGCAGGCCTGCGCCATGCGCTCGCGATAGGCGCCCTTGGGCACCGGCTCGCCCGGATCAAAGCACCACAGCGTGACGGCCGGCATCGCCTGTCCATCGTTCTCGAAGGCCTCCGAGCGGCCGTTCGCGTCCACCGGCAGAAACGGCAAGGGGTTCTCCATGCCCGAGCGGAACAGGAAGGCCCCGTCCTGCCAGCCCTCGGCATGCTGAAACAGCCGGTTCACGCCCTGCACCAGGGCATCGGTCGACCGGAAGTTTCGCTCCAGCGTGTAATGCCGCCCGGCGGTCGCCGCGCGCGCGGCGAGATAGGTGTGGATATCCGCTCCGCGAAAGCGATAGATCGACTGCTTGGGGTCGCCGATCAGCAGCACGCCCAGATCGCGCGGGTTCTCGTCGATGCGGTAGACGCGGTGGAAGATCCGATACTGCACCGGATCGGTATCCTGGAACTCGTCGACCAGCGCCACCGGGAACTGGGCGCGCAGGGTCGCGGCCAGGTGTTCGCCACCGGGTCCGTCCAGGGCGTCGCGCAGCCGGGTCAGCAGGTCGTTGAAACCCATCTGCGCGCGTTGACGCTGTGCCTGGCGAAACCGCGCGTCCACCTGCCGCGCGGCCGCCTGCAACAGGCGCTCGCGGTCGTCCACACAGACCTCGGCATGATCGTCCAGCGCCGCGAAGGCCGGATGCAGATCGTCCGGCAGCGCCTGCCCCGCCTTCAGCCGCGCCTGCATCCCGGCCGCGCTGAAACGCTCCAGGGGCGAGTCGCCGGAGACCCCGACGGGTCGCAGTGCGCCGGGGTCCGCCGCCCAGTCGCGCATCGCCCCCAGCAACTTCTCCGGGTTGCTGTACTTCTGCTTGTTCAGAACCGAGTTGCGCAGCGTCTCGAACTGCTCGGCCACCGCCGCGAACGCCTCGCGCCAGGGCCGCTTCATCGCCTCCAGCCGCGCCAGCCGCTGGCCCAGGGCGGCCGTCAACCCTTCCGGCGTTTCCAGTTCGGCATCCGCCGCGCTGGGCGGGAGATGCCCAACCAGCGGCCGGATCTTCTGCAACAGCGTGTCGGGATCGGCACCGAAGGCGTTGCGCAGCAGCGCGAGCGGCGCCGGCGGCTGTGGGTAGACAAAGCGGCGCCAGTAGTCGCGCGCCGCGTCCGCCAGCAACTCCTGCTGGTCACTCGCCAGGTCCTGGGTGAACAGGCTCCCGCTGTCGAAGGCATGCTCGCGCAGCATGCGATAGCACCAGCCGTGGATGGTGGAGACCGCGGCCTCGTCCATCCACTCCGCCGCCAGCTCCAGCCGGCGCGCGGCACCCGGGCGCTCCGCCTCGGCGTATTCGCTGCGCAACTGCTTGTGGATGTCCTGGACGCCCGGCACCGCGTCCGGGTCCTGCGCGCGGAACACGCGCGCGGCGATCGCTAGCGCGTCGCGGATGCGCTCGCGCAGCTCCTGGGTCGCCGCGTCGGTAAAGGTCATCACCAGGATCTGCGGCGGCGTCAGGGCATCAGTGCCCTCGGGCAGCTCGCCGTGCCCCAGCACCAGGCGCAGATACAGCGCGGCGATGGTGTAGGTCTTGCCGGTGCCGGCACTCGCCTCGATCAGGCGGCTGCCGTGCAGGGGCAGCCCCAGCAGATCCAGCTTGTGGGCGGTCGCGCTCATGCCGGATCCTCCGCCTGATTCACCACGAAAAACACCGGCCGGTAGATCCGGTCGCGCCAAAAGGCAAAGTCCGGGTCGTCCAGCAGGGTCTCGGGGTCGGGCCAGGCACGCGCCAGCGCCGGGCTGCGCGACCATTCGCCGGCGGCGAAGTCATTCCCGCGCAGGGTCTTCAGCGCCTCGTCATACGGATCCCTCGATCCCTCCTCCGCCGCGAGCCAGGCAAAGGCCGCACCACAGGCCAGCGGCAGCGGCCGCTCCTGGCCGGCCGCCCAGGCCTCCAGCAGCGTCCCCAGCAATTCCTCGGCCAGCCCCGGCTCCAGCCCCGGGAGCTCCAGGCGCTTGTCCAGTCCAACCAGTTCGGAGCCCACACCGCCCGCCCCGGCGTTCGCCAGCAGATGCATTACCCAGGGCGCCATCAGCTTGTCGAAGCGCCACTTCTTGCCATCGCCGATGCGGCTTGCGGTGTAGTCGAGGCACATTCGCGCCTGCCCATCGCTGCGCAGGGCGGGTGGCACGGCCTCCAGGCCCCAGTGCTTGTGTTCCAGACGCAGGGGCCGCGCGGCCGGCAACGACTCGGGGTACAGCGCATAGCGCTCGCCGATCCGCTCCAGTAGCCGCGCGGCCTCCTCCACCATCGCGCCGCGCTCCAGCTCGCCCGCCGCCCCCAGCGGCAGGCGACCCGCGCGCTGCAGCCGGGCCGACTCCGCCTCCAGGATGCTCGGCCAGGCCTCCGCCTCGTCGGTGGTCTCGAGTGCCGCCGCGACCAGCTGCTGACGCACCTGCCACTGCTCCAGCCCGGCCAGGCCAAAGGGTTCCAGGTCGTCGCCGGCCTCTTCCTCCTCGTCGAAGAACACCCCCAGACGATGGCGGAAGAAGGCCTCCACCGGGAAGCGCAGAAAGCGCGTCAGTGCCTCCGGCCCCAGGGCGCGCGGCTCGCGCTCGGCCTCCAGCAACGGAACCGCCGCGGGGGCGCCAGCAGCGGCATCTGCCACAGCGGCCGGCGCCGTGTCGTGCACCGCCTCCCACTCCCGCGCGTAGGTAAAGTGCCGATCGCCGGCGGCGTCCGTTGCCGGGAAGTTCACCGGCGAGAACGGCTGCAACGGATGCCAGGTGGTCAGGTGCTCCACCAGGGCCAGGCCGGCCTCCGGCCCGTCGGCCTCGACAAGCCCCCAGCCCGCCGCCAGGTGATCACGCAGCTGGCCCACCAGCACCGACGGCGGGCGCGGCTCGTTGTCGCGCACATGCCGCCCCACCCAGCTCACATGCAGCTGGCGCCGGGCGGAGAGCAGCGCCTCCAGAAACAGGTAGCGGTCGTCCTCGCGCCGCGAACGATCGCCCGGGCGGTAGTCGTTCGCCATCAGGTCAAAGTCCACCGGGGTCGGGCTGCGCGGGTAGTCGCCGTCGTTCATGCCCAGCAGGCAGACCACCTGGAACGGGATCGCGCGCATCGGCATCAGGGTGCAGAAATTCACCTGTCCGGCCAGGAAGCGCTGGCCCACCCCGGAATCGTCCTGGCTGGCCAGCCACTGCTCGCGCACCACCGCCAGCGGCAACGCCTCTTCCAGGCCGGCCGCCGCGCAGTCCTCGCGCCATTGATCCAGGGCCTCGCCCAGCTGCTCCAGGGTGAACAGTTCGGCATCGGTCTCGGCCGCAAGGAACTGCTCCAGCAGCCCACCCAGATGCGTGGCCCAGTCTGCCGGCGCATGCGCCTGGCGCAGCCATGCCCAGGCATCCTCCAGGGCGGTGATCAACGCGTCCATCGGCCCCAGCAGCGCGGCACTCAGCCCACCGATCTCATCAAAGGGCTCCAGGCCCTGCCACGGGCCCTGGTCGCCCATCGCGTAGCCGAGCAGCATCCGCCGCAGGCCGAAGCGCCAGGTGTTCTGCTCCAGCCCCTCCGGAAGGCCAAGACCCGCACGCTGCGCGGCATCCAGCCCCCAGCGCACACCGGACCCTTCGGCCCAGCGGTGGAGCTGTCCCAGGTCGTCCTCCTCGATGCCAAAGCGCCGCCGCACCGCCGGAACATCCAGCAGGTCCAGCAACTCGCTGACGCCCATCCGGCTCTCCGGCAGCGACAACAACTGCTCCAGTGCGATCAGCACCGGATCCCGTCCGCGCGGGCCCTGATCGGACAGGGTGTATGGGATAAACCGCGGGTCGTCGGTCTCCGGTTGACCGAACACCGCCTCGATATGCGGGGCGTACTGGTCGATGTCCGGGACCATCACGATCACGTCGCGCGGGCGAAGTGACGAGTCGCGCTCGAAATGATCCAGCAGCCGGTCGTGCAGCAGCTCCACCTCGCGCAGCGGGCTGTGCGCCACGTGGAACTGGATGGAGTGATCCTCCGCAGCCACCGCAGGCCAGGTCTCCCGGGTCTCCGCGAGCGGGCGCAGCTCGCGGATGTCCTCCTGCAGCTGGTGCAACAGGCAGTCCTCCGGCCCGCGCGTGCCGTGCGGCTCGAAGACGTCCACGCGCTCCCAGTCCAGCGTGCGCAGCACCCGGCCGTAGTGTTCGGGGTCGTCGTGCTCGTCCAGCAGCCCGATGTAGTCACGTCCCTGCTTGCCCCAGGCCGCCAGCAGCGGGTGGGCATGGTTGTGCAACTCCGCCTCGTCGAGGACCTCGGGCATGCCTGCCTTGCGCGCCTGGCGCCGGCGCGTGGCGCGCAGCAGGTCCTTGTCGGCGACGATGTCGGCCCAGTAGTACTCGCAGGGGTTGTGCACGCAGACCAGCACCTGGCAGAACCGCGCCAGGCCCTCCAGCGCCTCCAAAATCTGCCCCGGCAGCGAAGAGATGCCGAACACGATGATCCGCCGGGGCAGGCGCGCCGGGCGCTGCTCCAGCGCGCGCACCGCATCCATGTAGCGGGCATGCACGGCCGAGCGACTGACCGCCTCGCGGGCCGCGCCGATATCCGCCTGCAGCAGGCGCCACAGCTCGGCCTGCCAGCGCTGCCCTGGGGCCAGCTCGCGCTCCTGCCCGCGGGCGTCGCGCAGGATGTCGCGCCCGGCCGCCCAATCGGTCAGCCAGTCGGCGCGGTACACCTGATACTGATCGAACAGGTCCGCCAGGCGCTCGGCCAGCTGGAAACGCTTGCGCAGGTCGCCCCCCTGCCCCGGATCGTCGTCCTGCAGGAATTGACGCAGTGGCGCAAAGGCCTCCTGCGCCAGGCACTCCGGCAGCAGGCGCATCAGGCGCCAGGTCAGCGGGCGCTTGGCGTAGGGGGACTCCAGCGGAACCGCCTCGGCCCCCAGGACCGCGCGATAGGCGGACCATACGAAACGCGACGGCAGTTGCATGTCCAGCGCCGCCGCGATCCCGCAGCCCGGCGGGTCGGCATCCAGCGGCGCGGCCAGGGCATGCCGCAGCCACTGCGCCATGCCGTTGCTCTGCACCAGGATGGTCTCGTTCTCCAGCGGACCGAGCGGCGCACGGCGCATCCACTCCACCGCCAGCGTGCGCAGCGATTCCAGGTGATTGCCATGCAGCACCACCATCCCTGGCTGCAACTCGCGCGACTCCACCAACCCGGCTCCTTGATCCATTCAGGAAATGCCGCGCAAGGCCTCAAGGCCCGCGTGGTCCAGATGCGCCTACCCTACCATCCCCAGGCGACGATCCACGTCGCGCCCGACACGCAACCCGGCATGGCCCGCCCGGTCCGCCGCCGACCCGCCGCGCGCATCGAACCCAGCCCCCGGGTATGCTATGCCCGCCATTTTTGTCGGAGACTGTTCGTGACCGAGTTGCAAGCCGGCCTGGGCCTTCTGGTCTTCATTGCGATCGCGTGGCTGCTGAGCGAGCACCGGCGGTCTTTCCCCTGGCGGCCGGTACTGGCCGGCCTGGCCCTGCAATTCGGGATTGCCGCGCTGCTGCTGAACGTGCCGGGCATGCAGCACTTGTTCCTGTGGGCCAACGAGGCGGTGATCGCCCTGACCGACGCGACGCGGGCCGGGACCACCTTCGTCTTCGGCTACATCGGCGGGGACGAACCCCCATTTGCGACCGAGGACCACGGCAGCACCTTCGTGCTCGCCTTTCAGGCCCTGCCGCTGATCCTGGTCCTGAGCGCACTCTCGGCGCTGCTGTTTCACTGGCGCATCCTGCCGCTGCTGATCCGCGGAGCCTCGCGAGTACTGCAGCGGGCCTTCGGGATCGGCGGCGCCCTGGGCGTGGGCACCGCGTCCAACGTGTTCCTTGGCATGGTCGAATCCCCGCTGGTGATCCGCCCCTATCTGCGGGAGATGACCCGCAGCGAGCTGTTCGCGCTGATGGCCGTCGGCATGGCCACCCTGGCCGGCACCATGCTGGTGCTCTACGCCACCATCATCAACACGGCGCTGGACGATGCCCTGGGCCACCTGATCGTCGCCTCCCTGATCAGCCTCCCGGCCGCCCTGCTGGTTGCCACGGTGATGATCCCGCCCACCGCCCCCTCGACCGCGGGCGAATTACTGCCCGAACCCGAGCCCGCCAGCAGTTCGATGGATGCCATCACCCGCGGCACCCTGCGCGGGCTGGAACTGCTGCTGCAGATCGTCGCGCTGCTGATCGTGGTGATTGCGCTGGTCGCGCTGGTCAACGTCATGCTCGGCGCGTTGCCGGAGGTGGCCGGGGCGGCCCTCAGCCTGGAGCGCATGCTGGGGTGGGTCTTCGCGCCGCTGGCCTGGCTGATGGGCATCCCCTGGAACGAGGCGGTCACCGCCGGCTCCCTGCTCGGGGTGAAGACCATCCTCAACGAGATGGTGGCCTTCCTGCATCTGGCCGAACTGCCGCGCGACGCCCTGTCCGCGCGCAGCGAGCTGATCCTGATCTACGCCCTCAGCGGGTTCGCCAACCTCGGCAGTCTCGGCATCCTGATCGGCGGGCTGGGCGCACTGGTCCCGGAGCGACGCAGCGAGATCGTTGCCCTCGGCATCCGCGCCATCGTGGCCGGCACCCTGGCCACGCTGATGACCGGCGCCGTGGTCGGCATCCTGCACCTGCCCGGGGTCTAGCCCGACCCTCGGCCCGCAACGAGCTCGCCAGACGGGCCGCTGCAACATCCTCCGGATGCCGCGGTGAACCGCCTAGGGAAACACTGATCAATGAACGCGTTCGCGCTCGAGTCGCTTTTGCGTGCGAACAAGGCGCGGTGACTGCCGTGCAGTCATTCTGCACAAGGGAGCCGCAACGCTGTGCGCGCGCCCGTTTCCATCAACAACGGGCGGGTAGAACCACTACCCGCCGCACGACGCGCCGGGTCTCGGAACACCTGGGGCACCAACGCGAGCGTGTACATTCATCAGTGTTTCCCTAGGGAGACGCTGATTTAATCGCGCGTTCGCGCTCGAGTCGCTTTTGCGTGCGAACAAGGCGTGGTGACTGCCGTGCAGTCACTCTGCACAAGGGAACCGCAACGCTGTTCGCGCGCAAAAGCGGCCGAGCCCGCTCTTTCAATCACTTGTCGGGTTGGTGCCCCCTGTTCCCCGATCCTGCGTTGCGCCACTTGCGGGTAGAACCACTACCCGCTGCGCGACGCGCCTTGGCTCGGGAAACAGGGGGCACCAACGCGAACGCGCGATTAAATCAGCGTCTCCCTAGGGTGAAGGCGTGCCCGGAGCGCTGGTCAGCAAGGCCTCGAACTCAAGCGCCGGCACCGGGCGGCTGGCGTAGAACCCCTGATAGTGGTCACAGCCCAGCTCGCGCAGAACCGCGAGCTGGGCTGCGGTCTCCACGCCTTCCGCCAGCACGGTCAGTCCAAGGCCATGGCCCAGGCCAACGATGGAGCGAGCAATGGAGCGATCGTCCGCGCTGCCGGCCGCTTCGTCCTCGGCCAGGCCGTCGACGAAGCTCTTGTCGATCTTGAGCGTGTCCACCGGGAAACGCTTGAGCTGCGCCATGGAGGAGTACCCGGTGCCGAAGTCGTCGATCGCAAAGTGCACCCCGCGCTCACGCAGGCGCATCAGGATGCGCCGGGCACGGCTTGGGTCCGCCATCAGCGCGGACTCGGTGATCTCCAGCTCCAGCTGATCCGCCGGGAACTCGAAGTCCTCCAGCAGCTGGCCCACCTGCTGGTCGATCGGCACCCGCTGGAACTGCAGCGCCGAGACGTTCACCGCCAGGCGGATCGGCGGATAGCCCGCCGCGCGCCAGCGATGGCCCTGCTCGATCACCCGGCGCAGCACCCAGCCCCCCAGCTCCACGATCAGGCCGGTTTGCTCGGCCAGCGGGATAAAGCGCCCCGGCGAGATCGGACCCAGCTCGGGATCGGTCCAGCGCAACAGCGCCTCCGCCCCCAGCAGACGCCCGTCCTCGACGTTGTACTGCGGCTGGTAGTGGACCTCCAGCGCATCCGCCTCGATGGCGCGGCGCAGGCGCGCCGACAGGTCAATGCGCTCGCGTGCCGCACGGGTGAACTCGTCGGAGTAATACCGATAGCTGCCGCGCCCGTCCATCTTGGCCTGCGACAGCGCGGTACTCGCCTGCTGCAGCAGCGTGTCGGCATCCACCCCATGGTCGGGGAAGACCGCGATGCCAACCGTCGCGGCAATCTCCATCTCCACGCCGTTGCCGAGATCGCAGGGGTAGCCCACCTCGCGGATAATGTTCTCCGCCACCAGCGCGGCGTCGTCCACATGCCCCAGGTTCTCCACCAGCACCGCGAACTCGTCGCTCGCCAGGCGGGCAACGGTATCGGTCCCGCGCCGCCCCACCTGCAAGCGCTCACCGACGATCTTCAGCAAGCGGTCGCCCGCAGCGTGGCCCTGGCTGTCGTTGATGTCCTTGAAGCGGTCGATATCCACGAACAGCAGCGCCAGATGCCCCTGGCGCCGACGCATCAACGAGATGCCGTGTGTCAGGCGTGCGCGCAGCAAACGGCGATTCGGCAGCTCGGTCAGCGGATCGTGATGCGCGAGGAAGTCGAGCTCCGCCTCCGACGCCTTGAGCCGCGAGATATCCGCGAACACCGATACGTAATGTGTAAGGTGGCCCTGCTCGTCGCGCACCGCGGTAATGCTCTGCAACTCCGGGAAGATCTCGCCGTTCTTGCGTCGGTTCCAGATCTCGCCCTGCCAGTGACCGTTCACCTGCAGCTCGTGATACAGGTTGGTGTAGAACGCCTGATCGTGGCGCCCGGACTGGAACATCTTCGGCGTGTGCCCCACCACCTCGTCCTGGGTGTATCCCATCAACTGAGTAAAGGCCCGGTTCACCGACAGGATGTGGGCGGTGGCATCCGTAATCACCACCCCTTCTCGGGTGTTTTCGAACACCACCGAGGCCAGGCGCTGGCGCTCTTCCTGTTCGCGCTGTTCGGAGATGTCCTCGACCGTCGCCACCACCCGGTCCAGCTCGCCCTGCGGCGTCCGGCTGCACTTCACGTCGATATCCGCGACCATCACCCGCCCGTCGCGGCGCAGCAGACGCTTCACCACGCTATAACCCGAACGGTCGCCGCGGCGCATCTCGGCGTCCAGCGCCGCCTCGCAGCCACGATCCTCGGGTATGGCCAGGCGGTCCCAGTCCATCGCCGCCAGCTCGTCCGGCGCATAACCCAGCATGTCGGCCAGGCACGCATTCACGCGCTCCCAGCCCTGCCCCCGCGGCCCGGAGATCGCCATGCCAACAAACGGCATATCGCAAAAGATCCCGAGCAGCCGATCTTGATCGGCGTGAGCCCGCACCAGGGCCAGGTTGCGCCGCAACCACTGCTGCCGCCACAGCAACGCCCCCGCCCCGAGCACGACCAGCCAGACGAACAGCGTGGCCCCGGCCGCCCACGCCCCCTGCTGCCTTGGCAGCGCCTGAAGCGCGTCGAGATCGCGCTTCAGCACCAGGTCCCAACCCGCGGGTGCCAGCCCCTGTACACCGGCAAGGAACGGACTGTCCCCATCCTCAAAGCGCTCGATCACAACCTCGGTACGGGGATGATCCAGGACCCGTTCGCGCAGCCGGGGGAAGGCCGCAGGCGCCGGGATAATCAGGCCTCCGGACTCGGTGATCCGGGCAATCATGGCGCGCTGGTCACCCTCGCGCACCACGATATGCGCCTGGGCATCCATGCCGTTGCGATTCTCGGTCAGGGTCAGCAACGGATGCAGGTTCTCGAGCGTCGATGACAGCAGCACCAGTCCCACCACCGGATCCTGCGGCGCCGCTCGGTCGCGCACCGGCACCGCCCAGCTGATCCGCGGGCGCCGGTCCGGGTCCGCGTGCAGGATCGGCTCACTGGTCTCGCCACTGCGGCGCACCTCGCGCAGCACCGCGTCCATCGCGGCCTCGTCGAGGGCACTGCGGCCCAGTTCGATCACCGGCTGACGATCCGCATCCAGCAGGGCCACGCTGTCGTAACCATAAGCCGTGCGCATCAGCTCCAGACGATCAAGCACCTGCTCCAGCGCCAGCGTCGAACGCCGTTCGAGGGCCGTTACCGCGAACAGGTTGAAGCCCCGCGCCTCGCCCAGAACCATCGCGTCGCCGGTACGCTCCGCCAGCCATTGGTCGATCACGCCGCCCTTCAAAAAAACCGAGCGTTGCAGATCCTCACGTGCCTGCGATTCGGCGGCAGCCCCCTGCAAGTGCCACGCGCCCAGCCCTACGCCCGTGGTGGAGGCGGCCACCGCCACGGCCAGCACCAGCCAGGGCCAGTAGCCGAACCGCGCCAGCTCCTCGCGCGCACCCGTACCCGACGCCTCGTCGCGCAAGGCTGGCAACCAGCGCATCGCGAGATAAAGCAGCCCCCCGGAGACCAGTACGAACCCAAAGCCCTTGCCCAGGTTCACCCGTGTCAGGGCGGTCGTGATATCCGCCCCCGCCCACCAGGCCAGCGCCACATCGGACAGGGCAATCCACAACAGCCCCAGCACGACATAGGCGCCCGCAATCCACCCGGCCGCGAAGCGCCGCGACACTGGACGCCGGGTCGTCATCGGCGGTGCCCGCACGCGCTCGACGCGGACGCAAAAAAGCGCCGCGCCCCGTTTCCGGCCGGCGCGGCGCCCCATCGGGCCGAATCACTGCTAGTCGCGTCGTTTCTCGTCAATGCCAACGGCATCTGCATCGGGGGGCACCCCGTCTCCACTCAAGCGTTCATTTCACATTCCAGGGGAACCGGCGGGCTGTCATCGCCGCGGCCCCAACGACAAGGGACCCGCCGAAGCGGGCCCCACTGCACCGGGAACATCCGATCCAATCCAGCCTGTCGCCCGGTCTGCAATACTGGACTGTACCGGATTGCGTTACTCGGCGATGGCCCGCTCGATAATTGCCTCGATCTCGTCGGAAGACTTCTCCATCACTTCGGCCACGCCTTCCGGCATCATCGGCAGGAAATCCGGCACGTTCATCCGCGAGATGAACACGTCGCCCTGGCTGTCCTGATAAATGCTTACCCGGCAGGGCATGAAGGCGGAAACCGGCCGATACGCATCCTTTTCCAGGATCTGCGCGCTGTAGCGCCCGCTGCACACGTCCAGGATCACCACCGGATCAATGGTGAAACCGCGCTCGGACAGCGTCCCGGCCATGTTGTTGCGGTTCAGGATGCTCCAGCCGGCCTCGGACGCCTCGCGTTCGAACGCGGCCAGGGTCGCCGGGAACGAATGCGGGCTCTGCGTCACCTTCACCATCTGCGGCTGCTGGTGGCCATGGTTATCGGCCTGCGCCGTACCAACAAACGCCAGCGCCAGCAGCATCGCCACCAGTGCGAGGAACCGCGGGCCGTGGCGCATGGTCATCACTTTAGAATGCATCATGGTTTCTCCTTTCCCGGGAAGCGGGAATGCTCGTGATCGGCAGCCTCTTCGGTACGTTGGAGGCCACAACGGTTAGAAAGGATAGCGCCCAACGGGCCCGGCTATCTTGATGCAGGTCAACCGGACACGAATCAGACCCGTTCTACACGGGTACAACCGACGTCACCAACATCGCAACCAGGAGATCGACATGGAAGCCACACTGAAGGACGGAACGGTCACCCTGAAGATCGACAAAAAGACCGCGAAGGGCATCGCCGAAAACATCACCGAGCTCGAAGGCGAGATCAGCAACGGGGCGCGGGCACTGGGCTCCGTACTGCAAGACGGCATCTACGAGCTGGAAAACGAATTCCGCCAGCCGCCGCATGCCTTCGACGAGCAGGCCCCCAAGCAGCCCTCCATCGAGGACTGAGCTCGCCGCCGCAAAGGCATCATCGACTCACCACAAGACACGAAGGAGCAGCACATGCACCTGGAAAAAGCGGAAAACGGGGAACTCGTCATCACCATGCCCCAGGCGGAAGCCGCCGACGCCCTGGCCACGCTCAAGAAGCGCGCCGACGACCTCGACGAATGCGAGGAGCTAACCGAAGCCCTGGAAAACGCCGGCATCCAACTGCCGGAGCAACCGGACCACATCCGCCACGAATACATGCCCCCCGCCGACCACTAAACCAAGCGCCGCCCCACAACCCCGTGGGGCGGCCTCTCGCCGGAGCCCCCCCCTCTGGCAACCGCATCGTTGCATCGCCCCAACGGATACGGCCCTTGTAGGATCAGACCCTGTGGGAGCGGCCCTGGCCGCGAAGCCCCGCCCGCGCCAGACCACATCCCCCATGCCCGTGGCTCCCTATGGGGCCCGCCAGCAAACAATCAACCCGGCAAGCGTCACAAGCCCGCGCATTGCCGATTACACGCAGACATGCGCGCCCGCCAAGGCCCCAGCCATCCCCACCTGCCACCCAACGACGGCCGGTTTCGCACTGAGGACCCGCCCGCGGCCCGCATTCCGGGCATCACCGCAAGTATCACGCGCGCACCCTCCCTCGGTGCCCGTCCGCCCGCCTCTAAGTGCGCGCGGAGCCTGCGTGCCCGGCGAGGAAACAGAACAACGGGCCGCCGAACCACACCCTCCGATCACCAGCCAGAGAGCCTCGCTCTTTACCAGCCCCACAAAGAGAAAGAGCCGTCTCGGCGTCCATGCCCAGGCGGCTCTTTCGGAGGCATCCTTGCCCCCGCGCCGAAAATTAACACAGCGACAAAATTATTCCATCCACACACCAGGAAAATACGTCAGCGGTCGATTTTCCCCTCTGAGCGGTCATTTCGCCTCCCGTCGCAGCCCGTGATTCGCGACCCAACGCACTTCTTCCGCCCGTACTGCCCCACCGCGGCACCCGAACCCCCGCAGTCAGCCCACCAAAGCGCCAGGCCTGAACCCGGCATCCCGAAGTCGCATCTCCACCGCGTCACTCCGGCGCGGGCCTCTCTCGCCATCGCGAGGAGCAAAGCGACGTGGCGATCTCCTCGGGCGCCCCAAGCACCCGCCCTTTACCTGCGACCGTAGCGCCCCACCCGACAACCCGGCTGCAACCCCGCCACTAGAATGTCGCCCCGGCCGCAGCCCCCACCCCGTCACCCTGGCCGCAGCGCTACCCTTCTTCCCCCGTCATCCCGGCCGCAGCGCAGCGAAGAGCCGGGATCTCCAACGCAGGATCCACCCAATGCCCAACGATCTCGAAGCGCTGCCGAAGAACCAACCGTCGCAGGCCAACCTGTCCGAAAACCGATCTACCTTCACCACACCCAGAAAGAGAAAGAGCCACCCCAGCATCCTTGCCCGGGCGGCTCTTTCGGGAACGTCCGTGTCCCCGCGACAAAAACTAGCACATCAAGTAGAGGATTCCAGCCCCGCAGCAGAAAAACCCGTCAACGGTCGATATCGGCCGGTCAGCGGTAGATTCTCATCATGTCAGGGTCCCACACACGACTGACCCTAGCAGTTTCTCCGGTCCGGCATCCCGGAATCGCAGACGCCAAGCCCCGGCCCTGAAGAACACGCAAACCTGACTGGGAACGAACCCCCGCAACGCACTCAAGCTGCCACCTCCCCTCGCCCGTCCACTCCAGCCGCAGCGCTACCCCGTCATCGCGGCCGCAGCGCAGCGAAGAGCCGGGATCTCCACCGTGTGAGCCACCCCCAACGCACGAGATCCCGGCCGGCTACCTGGGCCGCGCTTGCCGGGAGCTCGACGGATGGGAATGTGGCTTTCCGGCGGGGGTGAAGCTCCCCCGAAATCCCGGGGCCAGGGCACCCTCTAGTTGTCCAGGGTCTGAACCGCCACCGGGGCAAGGCACCCACCGGCGAGCGCCCAACAACACTGAATCCTACGGCACAAGATCCGCCCCCCGATAGGCGCTCAGCCCTGCAACAGCGCCTGCGTATCCGGATCCAGCGCCCCCCAGTGCTGGCGCAACCGCTCGGCCAAGTCCGCCGGCTCCAGCAGCATGACCGGAACGGACAAGTCCGCCGCACGATCCCGCGCCTCGCCCGAAAATCCGCCGGGGCTCACGTACATCCCACGGTCCCCGGCACGCCGACCGCTGGCAAAGGCCTCCAGCTGGTCCAAATCCGTTTCCGTCGACGGATCACGCGCCACACCCACCACCAGCCGCGGCAGGTCTTCGCCACCCGCCGCAGGCACCATCACCCGCTCCAGCCACTGGCGGGCATCCTCCTCCGGCACCGCGACCTCGACATACCCCATAGCGCGCAGCAATCCTTGCACCAGCCGAACGCGGTCCGCAGTCCCCACTTGTTCCAATCGCTCAGTCCAATCGTCCATCTTGATCGCCCTCCCGGAGTGCCCACACCCCAAACGCTACAGCAACCCGGATCAATCTACACACTCGCAACGCGACCCGTAGGAGGCCCGCCCTCTGGCCGACGCCGCCACCCCGAAACCATCGCTCACAGGGTGGGCTCCCACAACAGCCGACCACCGCCCCGCGACACCCCGAAAGCTCCGGCCGACCACCGCTCGCGACATCCCGGAAACCGCACCAAACCCATCATCGTCATCCCGGAAACCGCGAAGCGGTTATCCGGGATCTCCCACAACGAGCACCCAGCCCAAAGATCCCGGCTTGCCACTTCGCTACGACCGGCATCACGCCCCGAACGCGGCCAAACACACGGCTCGCCCCGACGCGCCCGTTGTGGGAGGCCAGCCCTCTGGCCGATGCGGCGCATGCCAACCCCCTATCGCCCGGAAGTCTGGCCTCCCACAGCCGAGCCAGCCGCCACATTCGCATCCACCGTTTGCAGGCGGCCCAACCTTCACTCTATCGCTCCGAAAGTGACGAGAATCTGCGGTTTCGCAGAACCATTGGCCAGACAATGCATCAAAACCTATACTTTCACTTATACGCCTCAAGGATAAACGCATGGGCCAGGTCACCATCTATCTCGACGCCGAGCACGAGAAACGCCTCAAACGCGCAGCCGAGTCGGCCGGCATCCCCGTCAGCCGGTACGTCGCGCGGCTGGTGGAACAAAACACACGCACGCAATGGCCCGACAACATTCGCTCGCTAGCAGGCCAGTGGAGCGACTTTCCGAGCGCCGAAGAGCTACGGGCCGCCCAGCCTGACAGCCCCCGCGAAACGCTGTGAAATATGCCCTGGACACCAACACCCTGATCTATTTCTTCAAGGGTCAGGGCCGAGTCCCCGAAAACCTGTTGGCCACGGCACCCAGCGACATCCTGATCCCCACCATCGTCGTCTACGAGCTCGAAACCGGTATCGCCAAGTCCAGCGAGCCTCAGAAGCGCGAACAGCAGCTCAGCGAGCTACTCGACGTCATCACCGTAGTCCCGTTGGACCGCGAGGCCGCCCGCCAAGCCGCCGGCATACGCGCCCGGCTCGAACAACAAGGCATACCCATCGGGCCCATGGACACCCTGATCGCCGCCACGGCCCTCGCCCATAACGCCACCCTGGTCACGCACAACACCAGCGAGTTCCAGCGCGTTGCGGATCTGCCCCTCACCGACTGGTTCACCTAACCACCATAAAACCGTCGTTGTAGGGCCAGCCCCCTGGACGATCCAGCACATGAAAAAAATCGGCCAGAGGCTGTCCGATGCAGCCTCCCCAGCACCATCGCTCACAGGGTGAGCTCCCACAGCAAGCGATCGAACAGTCCGGTATCCGCCACTACGACGGTCGAATCCGATCCCCGGAACCCTTCCCTGTAACGGTCAGCACCAGATACCGGAAATAGTCCCGAAGCGTCAGCGAACCGATCATCTCGGCATCCATCTCCGCCAGACGCTCCGGGTCCGACATATCCACCCCGTTCACCTGGGCCAGCCCCGTAATCCCTGGGCGCACCGCAAACACCCCGCGCGCCTCGCGCGCCGCGACCAGCTCAACCTGACTCGGCAGGCAGGGTCGCGGCCCCACCAGGCTCATCTCCCCCTTCAGCACGTTCCACAGCTGCGGCAGCTCATCCAGCTTGGTCCCACGCAGGAAGCGCCCGAAACGCGTCACCGCCGACGCATCGGCCAAATGCGTCGCCACCGACGCCGTATCCGGCCGCATCGTCCGGAACTTCACCAGCGTAAATACCCGCTGATACCGCCCCACCCGCTCCTGCCGAAACAGCGGCGACCCGGTGCTAAACCAGCCGATCACCCACAACACAGCCAGAACCGGCGCACCCAGCACCAGCCCCACCGTTGATAACACCACATCCAGAACCCGAATCAAGAATCCCCCTCGCCCTTCAAACCCATCATCCGATCAACACATGTAGGAGCCGGCTCGCCGGCGAAGCCCCTGCCCGCGCCCGATCCAGCAAAACCTTCGCCTGCAAGCAGGCTCCTACAAGACGGAATAGACCTGTGGGAGGCGAGCCCTCTCGCCGATGCGGCGGCAAGCCAAAACCCTATCGGCCAGAGGGCTGGCCTTCCACAGACAACGGCACCTCAGCCGTCGAACCTAGGGAAACACTGATCAATGAACGCGTTCGCGTTGGTACCCCAGGTTTTCCGAGACAAGGCGCGTCGTGCAACAGGTAGTGGTTCTACCTGTAAGCGGCGCAACGCAGGATCGGGGAACCTGGGGTGCCAACCCCGCACGTTATTGAAAGGAGGGGGTCGGCCGCCCGTTGTTGACGAAAACGGGCGCGCGCACAGCGTTGCGGCTCCCTTGTGCAGAATGACTGCACGGCAGTCACCGCGCCTTGTTCGCACGCAAAAGCGACTCGAGCGCGAACGCGTTCATTGATCAGTGTTTCCCTAGACTTCAAAGCGCCCTAATTGTGACCACCCCAACACGCGGATACCGCGACGTTCCTGTTCCATTTCACCCCCGTAAATCAGTGTCGGGGCGCGGGCACGATCGCCCGCCAGGCTCATCCAGCGTTCCAACCCGGTAAAGAAATCCCGGTTCAACGTCTGGCCCGCCTTGATCTCCACCGGAATCAGGGCTCCACCAGCCTCGATCAGCAAATCCACCTCGTTGCCATTACTGTCGCGCCAGAAGTAGAACAGCGGCAGTTCACCACGATTCAAGAACCCCTTGCGCAGTTCGCTCACCACGAACGTCTCGAAGATCTGCCCCCGCAGCGGATGGGCCGCCAGCTGTGCCGGCTCCTGTATGCCCAGCAACCAGCACATGAGTCCCGTATCGTGAAAATAGAGCTTGGGCGACCGAATCAGTCGCTTGTTGAAATTCGCGTGATGCGGACGCAACTGGAACAGCACATAGCTGGCCTCCAGCACCGAGATCCACGCCTTGGCCGTGTTATGCGTAATGCCGCAATCCGCCGCGAGGGACGAGAGATTCAATAACTGACCGCTACGCCCGGCACACAAACGCACGAACCGCTGAAAGGCGTCCAGATCCTGGACCTTGAGCAACTGGCGCACATCCCGCTCGACATAGGCCGTCACATACGCCGGAAACCAATGGCGCGCCGACACCGGCCGATCATAAAGCGCGGGGTAGCCGCCCGAAAAAAGCATCGAGTCCAGTTCTTCCGGCGCCTGACCCGCCTCGCACAATTCCGCGTGGCTTAGCGGCAACAGTTCCACGAACGCCGAGCGCCCAGCCAGAGACTGCGAGACTCCAGACATCAGACCGAACTGCTGAGATCCCGTCAGCAAGAAACGCCCCATACCGCCGTCCGCATCCACATGCGTCTGCAGGTAGGAAAACAACTCCGGGGCACGCTGCACCTCGTCCAGCACTGCGCCCTCCGGGCACCGCGCCAAGAAGCCCCGCGGGTCATCCACCGCCAAGGCACGAACATCCGGATCCTCCAATGACCAATACGGACGCTCCGCCATCACCTGGCGCGCCAGCGTCGTCTTGCCCGACTGTCGCGGCCCCGTCACGGTCACAATGGGGAAACCCCGTAACAGTTCGCGGACCAAAGGCTCTGAAGCGCGAGGAATCATACCCTCACGCTACACCCAATCCATGCAATTTGTAAATCTGATTACCAACCCACATAATCCGCCGCGACCCTGTAGCAGGCGAGCCCCCTCGCCGATCCAGCGCATGCCAAACCCCCATCGGCCAGAAGGCTGGCCTCCCACACCCACGGAAGCCACCTCCCCCTTAGGAGCCGGCTACCCGGCGAAGCCCCTGCCCGCGCCCGATCCAGCAAAACCGTCGCCTGCAAGCAGGCTCTACAAGCAGCGATAGACCTGTAGGAGCGTGCTCGCACGCGAAGCCCCCGCCAAAGCCCGAAAACCACCAAACCTACCGAGCCTGCGAAACCACCACCCACCGCGGGCCTTCATCCCACGAGTCCGGCGGCTCCCACCTCGGGGCGCCCTACAGGTGGCGTGGAGCATCCATACGGTCATGCAGAATGCGGACGACCGCCACCCCGTAATCAGTGACGCGAAAGTAGATCATGTGCCGCTCGACATGGCGCCGGCGGTAACCCCGGCGTATGGGGTCGCATGCAGGAGCAGTTTCCGGCGCCTTCGCCAAATCGCCAAAGGCCGCCGACAAGAAATCGGTGTAGCGGTTTGCTTGCACCACACCCCATTGCTGCGCGGTATGCGTCCAGATCGCCTCAAGGTCGCGCTCAGCGGCCGGGGTTAGGCGATATTCACCCATGCGCCTCCATCATTTTTTTCTTGAACGCGTCAGCGTCGAAAGCCCTTGGCTCACCACTAGCTTCACCTTCGACCAGTGCAGCACGTAATGCCTCAACCTCCGCACTCCGCTCCTGTTCACGCCGAATCAGGTCCCGAATGTACTCGCTGTCATTGGTGTAGCGCCCCGCTTCGATCTGCGCCTTGACCCAACTGTCCTGGTTATCCGTCAGAGTGATCGTTTTGCGCACAGTACCCATGGCGACCTCCATAAAAGCATCAATAGTATGATTAATTACACACTATGACTTCATTATCACGCCAAATAGGACACTCCGCCAGAGGAAGCCTCCGCCCCTGTAGGAGCCGGCTCGCCGGCGAAGCCCCTGCCCGCGCCCGATCCAGCAAAACCTTCGCCTGCAAGCAGGCTCCTACAAGCAGCCCGAGACCTGTAGGAGCGTGCTCGCACGCGAAGCCCCCGCCAAACCCCGAAAACCACCAACCCCTAGCGAACCAACGGCGCCACCGCCCTACGCAACCCTTCATCCAACGACACCGGCGGCTCCCACCCCAGCGTCTCCCGCGTATGCGCAATATCCACCTGCAGCGAATCCAGCAACCGCCGCGCCATCTCGCCCTTGCCGGCCAGTCGCGCCCCGGTCCGCAGCACCCCGGGCGGAACTGGCACCAACCGCGCCCGCCGATCCATCGCCCGCGCCACCCGGCGCAGCAACTCCGTGGTGGAGACATCCTCGCCATCCCCGGCCAGGAACGTCTGCCCCGCAGCCGCCGAATGCTCCACACAACGCACCAGCAGATCCACCAGGTTATCCAGCCCCACCAGTGACCGTCGATTAGACACCGCACCCAACGGCAACGGCACCCCCCTGGCCACCCACTTCAACAACTGTCCGAAATTCCCCGGCGCCCCTGGCCCGTACACCAAAGGAGGACGCACCACGACCACCTCCATTCCGGTCTCTCGAGCGAGGCCCCGAAGCCCCTGTTCCGCCTCCCACTTGGACACCGCATACGGCTCCTGCGGGTTTGGCGGATCGGAAAACAAAAAGGGGCGCTCCTGCGAGCGCCCCAGCACACCAATCGAACTCACAAACACAAACCGCCGCACGCCCGCCTCTGCCGCCTGCCGTGCCAGGAACAACGTCGCATCTACATTCACCCACCGGAACACCGCCAGCGGATCCTCAACCTCATCCCGCAGCACATGCGCCCGTGCCGCACAGTGCACCACCGCATCCACACCCTCGAGAAACGGCCGCCAGTCCGACACCACCTCCAGGTCGCCGCAGGCCTGCAGGTCTCCCGCCGCGCCCTCGAGCCGTCGCACCAGCCCCACCGGCTCGATGTCGCCCCGCGAGCAGAGCGCACCCATCACCGCCGAACCGACAAAGCCATTCGCTCCCGTAACCAGCACACGCCGCGTCACGCTTCCCTCCCGCACCGAGCAGCATTCGCGTGCAAGCACGCTCCCACCGAACCCGAGCCCACCCCGGGTCCTGTAGGAGCGGCCTCGGCCGCGAACGCCTCACCCACAACACACCCCCACACGAATTCCTCAGGCACTCCCGACCGGGTGCAGCAGTCCGAGCCGGCGGGCGACGGAGGGAAAGCGGTTGCGCAGCAGCGCCCGGCCCGTCTGGTGCGCGTAGCAATAGGCGCTTTCGGGCAGCGAAAGACCCACCACGTCCCGGTACACCCGCCACGTGTACCGCGACGTATCCAGCTTGTTCGAAGACACCGAGCCCGCGCGCACGCGGTACTGCGTCAACGCCTCGTTCAGCCCGAAGGCGTAATCCACCTGCCGCAGCAGCTTCAGCCACAGCCCGTAGTCCTGCCGCCGGCGGATCAACGGCATCTCCACCTTGCCCACCAGGGCGGTGTCGTACATGGCCGTGGAACACCCTACGTAGTTCGTCTTCAGCAGATCCGAGTGACCCACTCGTTCCGGCACCCCGGCCCAGGCAAGGTGCGCACCGGCCTCGTCCACCCGCTCCATCGCCGTAAACGAGAACGCGGCCCCACGCGCCTGCATGAACGCGAGCTGCCGCTCCAGCTTGCCGAGCAACCACCGATCGTCACTGTCCAGAAACGCAATGTAGCGCCCCCGCGCCTCGCGAATCCCCGTGTTCCGGGCAATCGCCGCGCCGCCATTCTCCGCCAGCCGAATCAGCCAGATGCGCTCATCCTCGCCTGCCATCCGCGCCACCCGCTCCGCCGACGCATCCATCGACGCATCGTCCACCACCAGAAGCTCCCAGGCCTCCAGGGTCTGCGCCTGCACCGAAGCCACGGCCTCCTCCAAAAACGCCTCGGCGTCATGAACAGGCATTACGATGGACACTTCAGGCTTCATTCATTCAACTCAGCCACCAGCTGCTACATCCCTTCGGTCATTCCGTGGCAAGAGTTCACGCCTTAGAACATCTCCCACGCATTCACCCGCCGGTTGTATGTCATCAGAACCGATTCGTAATCGCCTTTCCCCCATCCAATCGTTTCCGGCCAACACCACTTCCTCCAGATGTCGCTCAAGCTGCACCACATCCGCCGCCTTGTAGAATCCTTCTACGACCCGCTCCCCAAACAGGCTGTAGCCGCTAGCGTTCGGATTAACCAAGTGAATCAAGGGCTGTCCTGTGTATAAATACTCAAGAAGGAAGGAGCCACAATCTGTCACCAAGGCATCCGAGCTCGCGAAAATGCCGAGATAATCACCCTCTGTGTACACGGCCGCATTGGGTAAGGCTGCCCAGCTTCGGTAATACTCGTCCGCTTCCTCATCCGACATCAGTCCATTCTCGACGAGGGCCTTCCGCAGAAGCGGATGTGGCTTGAACACCCAGTCGACTTCGGAATGTTCTCGTGCGTAGGCCAGCAACCACTCACCACTCCACCCGAATGTCGCGTAGCGACCGCGATGGTCCTCCGCCAAAGAATGATGTGGAGCGAAGATCACCCGCTTACGATTTTCCACTTCCCCGTTCGGCCATATCCCCATTGGCGCGGTGTCGTGCTTCAACAACCCATCCATTTTTGGGTAACCGCAATATCGGGCGTTCGCCAGGCGAGGGAATGCATCTTCCTGTCCCTTAAAAAACGAAGGACGCTCCAGAAACACCGCCCACACCAGTGGCAGGAAAGCGCCCCCCAACTGGGCCGAGCGCTTCGCCAGATAGATCCCGTAGCCATAGGGTATGTAACAGGTGAGAGCGAACCTCGCCACGGTCTCGGCCCGGTGCATGCGCGGTAAACCATAGGGCTGGTCGTAGAACACGACATCCGGTTCCAGTACCCGAAGATCCGTGTACGCACCCGATGCATCATCGAACACCTGCACGGCTCGCATGCCCCGTTGCCTGAAGAACTCGAAGTTCTCGCCCGCACTGGTATAGCGTCCCGGCGGTGCACCGACAGCCTGACGCAACGCACTTGCGGCCACGACCGGCTCAAACCTCGGATCCGCCTCAAGTGCCTCGTAGACCGATTGCGCCCCCCACTTGGCGTTGTCCCGCACCAGAAACAACACACGAACGGGCTGATCCGGACACTCCTTGAGTCGATGACCTACCCGCCTCCTGGTCGCCCGGTACTTCGGCCCAAGGACCCAGCGCCGAAAACCCTTCGTTCCCAAGCGGAGCAACCGATCCACCCAAATCGAATCGGCAAGCCTCCCGCGCGCCATCGCCAACCAGCGTTTCAACAATCCCTCTACCACTCGCAGTTCGCGTTGTACTCGTCGAGCGGATACAAGGGATGGAGCCCAGTCGCGATCAACCGTCCCGCATTCGGATGATCGGCCCTCTTCGCTTCAATCTCCTCTGCCATCTCGTAGTACTCCGAAGGCCGGATACAGACCCTGTTCAGGTTCCTATTCACGAATTTCGGTATGCCTTTGCCCGCATTGGAGTACCCAGGGTCCGGCACCTTCCAGCCCTCCCCGTAATACGCCTCCAGAAAACGCACCGTCTGCGCTGGCACGTACACAGGCGTACCGCGAAGGCGCCCTTCCTCCACCGGCAGAAAATCCTCCAGCGTTAACGGCAGATGAGCGTGCTTGTGCGCCCAGACATGCCCACCCTCATACCACACAGGGCGCACATCCAGATGCACGCCCGGTTCGTCCCCGGCACGCCTTAGCCGAAACAACCGACCCGAGCGGTTGAAGCTGCAGGTGAATCCGGCTAGCACCAGCTTAACCACCAGCTGCTGGGTCTCTTCCCTAACCGCATCCGCATCGGTCCGATAGGACACGTACCCAACGTCAAAGTCATCGTCCCCGGGGATAAAGTCACCCTCGCGCTCGCATCCCAAGAGCGTCCCGTACATCAGGAACAACGGCGTACCCACGACCTCGTCAAACACCTTCCGGGCCTCATCGTAGATCTCCAAATACTGCTGTTGCCGGTCGCGCAGTTCCTGCTCTGTTGGTGCAAGAAACCCCTTCTTGTTAACCGAGCCACCTGCATCGAGGACTTCAAAGAGCGTGCCATTGCCATGAGGGATTTCCACATGCGCTGATGACGCTCCACGAAATGGAACCACAGGTCCATTGTCCATCATCACTGAGAGCTCGAATTGGTCTGGAAGAAGCTCTACCACCTCACGCCGCACGTGGTAGTGGAAATAACCCAAGATCCCCTTCAGCCTACGTATCGGCACACGACGAAAATCACGAGAATCAATCCTCAGATCCACATAACCACGACGCCGCCAGGGTAGAAACCCGTACACGCGCATACCAAACGCCGTCCACTCCACGAAAAAACCGCCGGTAAAAACAGTTAGAATCCATCCCCCTTCCCGCGACGAGCCATTGGGGCGGGCATGACACACGAAGAGCGGATCCCTCACCTCCGACAGGCGACGCCGCGCACACCTTTCAACACGTTCCCTTATAAAATCATACTGCTGAGAGTACGCAAACAAACCCCGGGAATCGGCTCCCAAAAGCAAACGCCTAACAAATCCGAGTGTATTGAGGGCTACCCAACACCACGCAAGTCTCAAATTCAGCCGATTCCGCATCCGGTTTGTAATCAATGGTGTACAAGGCCTCTCGCTTGATATTTACGACGCTGCAACCCAACGGATCTAAGACACGCATCAGCCGCCTACTTACCATTCACATGCCGCAGTATACTCGTCTAGGGGGTAGAGGCGGTGAAGCCCAACAGCAATTAGCCTGCCAGCATTGGGATGGTCGGGGCGCCGGCGCTCGATCTCACGCTGCATCGCAAAATAGTCGGACGGGCGAATGCACAGACGCTCCAGATGCCTTTTAACCGAGCGCGGCACCCGCGTGCTCGAATTGGAATAGCCCGGATCAGGCACACGCCACCCCTCACCGTAATACGCCGCAAGAAAGCCCTCCGGATGCCGGGGCAGATGAACTGTCGTGCCACGCAAGCCCCCCTCTTCGGCGGGGAGAAAGTCCTCAGCGGTCAAGGGCAGGCATGCCTGCTTGTGGGCCCACACATGCCCCTGCTCAAACCAGACGGGGCGAACATCGAGGTGGACACCGGGCCCATCGCACATCCGTCGTAGGCGGAACAACCGCCCGGCTCGATTGAAGCTGCAAACAAAACCTGCAAGGACCAGCTCCACAACCAGTCGTTTCGCCTCTTCTCGCACGTCATCCACCGTGGAGCCGCTCGAATAATACCCGACATCGAAATCATCATCCCCCGGGATGAAGTCGCCTTCACGCACATAACCAAGCAGCGTGCCGTACAACAGGAACAGGGGCCGCCCAAGCTGGTTCTCGAAACAGGCCCGCGCCTGCTCATAGATGGCTAGGTAGCGGTCATGGTCGACCTCAACCCGAGCATCCGGTGCCACCAGATAGCCCTTCTTGTCGACAAAATGCCCCGCATCCAGAAGCGCTGGCAGGGCGCCCGTACCATGGGGGCAGACGAGCTCAAGCGCCGGTGCCCTGCCAAACGGGAGAACCCGCCCATCGGGCAACGCCAGAGTCAGGGAACAGGAAGATGGCAAAACCGCGAGGACCTCGCGGCGGACATGGAACTGAAATCGACCCCGACCACCCCCGCGCCGCTGAACCCCGACCTGGCGCAGAAAACGGCCATCAACCAGAACCGACAGCTCATCGCCCCCTGACGCGAACGTACCGTGGATCTTCAAGCCCAGAGCCGTGAACATGGCCCCGACAGTGGCCGACGGTTCCACGGAACCATTGAACTCACCGCCCCCCGCTTGTCGGGCACGGCAATCAAACAGCGGATCCTCGAACCGAGTGGAGAGCAACCACGACTGATGCCGCGCGCGCTGCTCCCAGAACTCATAATGGAGGTGCCGCACAAAGACCGTACTGTCGTCACGCAGCAACAGTGACTGGCGGGCCAGATAAAAGGCCACAGCAGCCGGCGCGGAGAACGAAAGCGTCTCGAAAAGGCGTGCAGTGCCGTAACAAAGCTGCTCCGCCATCGCCCAACGAGTGCGCCTGGAGCGCACCGCCCGAAGCCATGATTTCAACCGTCTCATGCATCGCTCCCCGCCGGTGAAAAGGTGCGAGCCAATGACTCCCGGACCCTCTCGGAGGCGGAGACCGCGCCCGAACCGACCAGTTTCAAGCGCTCCTCCCGACCGAAACGATCATCGCCGCAGAGCAAGGAATCAAGGCATGACTGCGCCTGGGCGATGGACTCCGCCTCATAGTGGTACTCCATGAATCGTTGAGCAAAACCGGACAGGTGACCCGCTCCCCCGTTCACGAGCCGGACCAGCGGCTTGCCAGTGAACAGATACTCCACAAGGAAGGAGCCACAATCCGTCACCATCACGTCTGAATGGCGGAACTCATCGAAATAGTCGCCACCGGAGAGGACCTTCGAGCCCGGCAGCTCCTCCCATGACGCGAAGTAGCGGTCCACCTCATCGGGTGTCATCAGGCCCGAGGTGATCAGGGCGTGGCGAAGCTTGGGGTGTGGCTTGAAGACCCAGTCGACATCGGGGCGGCGGCGAGCGTACTCCAGCATCCAGCGGCCACTCCACTGGAAGGTGGCCAGCGGATAGGGGTGACCCTTGTCCACCGAGTGGTGCGGGGCATAGATCACCGTCATCCGGTGCTCATCCGCCCCGTGGCTCGGGAAGGGCCCGCCTCGGAAGTCATCCATCTTCGGATACCCAGTGAATTCATACTGCGGACCCGCAGGAAGCCCGGAACGGTCCCAATCGGCCAGGAACTCGTCTGTCTCGAGATAGACAGCCCACAGGCATGAAAGAAACGAAGGGGTCAACTGCATGGTCTCGTCGAACAGGTAAATGCCATAGCCATAGGGAATGTAGGCCGTCAACATACTCGAGGCGACATTTTCCGGACGGTGCATGGCAGGTAGTCCGTAGGGTTGATCGTAGAAGAGCAGATCCAGAGAAAAGCTTCTGAGATCATGGAATCCGTTCGACTCCGCGTCAAAGGCCTCGACACAAGTGAATCCCCGAGCCTCGAAGAAGGCCGCATTGTCATCCATCGTCGTCCGGTGAAACGCCTGTGCCGTGTTGGTCACCGAACGGTGTACGCTCAGCACAATCAGCGGCTCAAAGCAAGGATCCTGCTCCATCACTTCAAACAGACGGCTGGATGTCCACTTGTCACTCTCACGGACGAGAAAACCAACACGAATCGGTGATGGGCAGATGGACTGCCGGTAAGCCAAACGCACCTTGACCTGCTCATATCGTTCCTGGATGCGCTGGCCCTCTTCCGGCTTGGGTAACAAGGGAGTACGACCCGATAGCCGCTTCACCCAGTAGGGCAACCGAGAAAGTTTCGAGACAAGATACCTGGTTCGCCGCACCAAGCGACGTTGGAGGCGATACAGGCGACCGAACAGGCCCAGGGTTCGCAAGGTAGGTGAGATCAACGCAGAACGGACGGGCAAACCACCCTCTTCCACCGTTCTGAAAAAGGCTCGAATGGAACGGTCGAACTCCCGGGCGTTACGAGAAGTGAGCCTTTCGCGCAGATTCACGGCTCTCACTAATACGTACCTCAGAAAACGGCCCTGGTAGGCGCCATCGACGCCTCGCTTGTTGAACTCCCTCCATACCTTCTCGCTCACATTACCGAAAGAGAGGGCCAGTTCAGGCCGAGCGCTGCAAGCACCCGCACGAGCAACCTGGTAGTTATAAAGCCGTTTGTCGATGAAGCCGATGCGCCGAGCGTGGTACATCGCAAGGAAATAGAAAAGGCTGTCTTCATACATCCGGTCTTCGGAGAAGGTGATGTCGTGGTCGAGCAGCCACTGGCGACGATAGATCTTGTTCCAACAGGTTCTCTGATTAAAGAAGAGCTCGTCGGAGATGTCTCGCCAATCGAAGGCGCGACCAACAAGACCCTTGTATGTACCGGACTCCCAGTGAGTGCGACGACTCAAGGTCTTCCCGGTTGCAGAATCGATATAATTGTAGGAACACACACAGACATCGAGATCCAGGCGCTGAGCCTCGGCGTACAGCTCCGAGAACATAGATCCGGAAAACATGTCGTCGGGGTCCAGGAACCCAATGTATTCACCGCTAGCCACATGGATTCCGGCATTCCTGGAGACACCCTGACCGCAATTTGGTTGAGAGATGACTTTTACATCAGACGCCTTGCTACGGAACTGCTCAAGAACCGTCAAGCTGTCGTCCGTGGATCCATCATCGACAAAGATCCATTCCACACCGCCCAAGGTTTGATCGCAGATGCGATCCCACAACCGAGCAAGAAAGCTCGACACATTGTAAACAGGGATGATCACACTTACTTTCGGCGAAGAAGTCACACTCGCCTCCGCAATTCAGACGTGGAATTGATTTCAGCGCAATCCTCAATCACACGACAGATCAACTCTCCCAACGCGTGTTCGTTTTCTCTATGATCATCAGACATGGGCAGCTCATAGGTTGTAATGACCCCCTGTTTTCTGCACACCTCACGCGCTTAATGCCGGGTGCGCCCTGGGTGCCGCATAGTCCAGTGCCTGATGCGGCCGTTGCTCGTTGTAGTACCGGATCCATTGGCCGATGGCTTCTTGGGCATGGCCCAGCGATTCGAACCGCTGTTGCCAGATGCACTCTTCCTTCAGAGATCGGAAGAAGCGCTCCATCAGGCCGTTCTGTTCCGGCGTATACGGCGTCGTGAACTCCTGTTTCAAGCCATAGGCGCGCACCGTCGCCGTGTAATGCCGGGAGCTGAACACCAGGCCGTTGTCAGAGCGCAGGGCCAGTGGACGGGCCACACGCTGCAGTACTACGAGGCGCTCGATGAGCGCTTCCTCAAGCGCCGCCTCGGCGGTCGCGCTGCTGCCGCGGCTCGACAGGCGCCAACCGAGCACCTCGCGGGTATAGCAGTCGATCACCACCGCCAGGGCGGCGCGACAATCCTTGCCGCACCAGACCTGGGTCAGATCCGTGGCACAGCGTTCGTCCGGCCAGCTGGCCACCAAGGGCAGGCTTTTCGCCCGCGGTCGGTGCCCCTGGGGCCGCTTGCGGACCTGCCACCCCTTGCGCTGCAGGATCCGCTGGACCGCCTTGCGGTCGGGCCCCAGGATCGCCGCCAGGCGGCGATATCTGTAGGTCGGGAACTGTTCCAGCTTGGCCTTGATGCGGGCTACCGGCAGCTCGTTGAGCGGCTTGCTTTGCTTCACGGGCCGGTAGTACACACTGCGCCGCGGGATCCCGAGCCAGCGGCACAGCTGCAACAGCGACACCGCATGGCCTTCGGCCACCATCTCCGCCTGCACCCACCTTACGAGTTCTCCTCGTCGTCGAGCAGGCGTTTGTACTAATGGAATGGTCCGCCCTTCCTTATCTACCCTGAGGGGCGCAGAACGAACCTTCGGGCAACCAGCAGGAACGGACCCTGACCACTGCAACCATTGCCATTGCCATTGCCATTGCCATCGAAATTGCCAAGACCCGCTTCCGTGTCTGCGCCCTGGCCAAGCACAGCGTGGTGCTGCTGCGGCCCGCCTTCTCGCGCACCGCGCTGTTCCGATTCCTCGGCAAGACCTCCGCGGCGCGTATCGCGATGAAGGCCTGAGCCGGTGCGCCACATGTCGGCCCCAAGGCCCAGGAGTTCGGTCACATCGAGTCTCTGTTGCCAGCACAATACGTCAAACCGAACGTCAAATCCCAAAAGAACAACTACACCAATGCAGAGACCATCGCCGAAGCCGCCACACGGCCGACGATGCGGGACGTGCCCGTCAAATCCGCCGACCGCCAGGCCCTCCAATTGCTGCATCGCCAGCGCAGCGGCTGGATCAGTGAGCGCACCGCCCTGGCCAACCGCCTCCGGGGCATCCTCCTGGAGTTCGGGCTCGCACCTCCGTCTCGTCCTGCCCCCCCGAAGGTCCCGCGGGCGCGACGAGAAAGGCGTTCTACTCGCTCTTCTCAACCTGATCCAGCCAACCCTTCACGCCGGAGACCGTCAAGTCACTCGCGCGGCCGACTTCGGCCACCGTGGTCTTCCCGTTCAGGACATCCATCACCACCGCCGTTTTCCGCTTCGCCGTCCACCGCTTCGCCGGTGCTTCGTCGTTCACAATGCCCTCCCCTTGGCCACACAATACCCTGCGCCGCGTTGGAGACGGAACCTCCAGAACATTGCAGCCGTTTACGACCTATTTCAATCGCATCCGAAATGCATGTATAAAAACCGCGTGTTGAATTTTCCCTATGATATTCCATAGATTCACACTGCCCCTTTACGATCCTCCGCTTTACATTCTCATCATTCATTATTGCCTTCGCCTTCTCAACCATTTCCCCGGTCTCATGGGCGGCAAAGACTGTCTCTTCAGGCTGAACACATGCAACATCTGAATCGGCCGTTGTCAGCACCGGAACATTCGCCCTTCGGGCCAAAGACGCGCCCCCGGCACCGCCTGTTTGCCCTCGCAAATGCAAAAACAATGACGCCCTGGACACCAGCCCGGTAAACTCACTCAATGGCAGGGTTTTCTGCACCACCACCTGCCCACGGAGAACTCGCATCAATAATGGAGCCCGATGCATGACCGTACTCCATGGTTTGCTTAGACCGACAATATACCATTTAGCCCCTTTTACAGAATCCAGAATACTTAATATGGACTGCATTTCCTCAGCCGGCATATCAATCAACAAACGATCCATCCTGAACCCCACATTTGCCGTAATTATCTTTTTCTCTTCGTCATGCGCACGCTCACACGTCTCGGTAGACGAAGCAGTCTTCCCGAAGGTCGGGTACGGCTGAACGCGAACCTCGACATCATCATAATCCCCTTTTATATCGTATGCCCCCCTTGCAATGATCATGTCATTGAATCTGTCTACCGTATTGCTCGCCTGAATAAAGAAAAACGCCGTCGGAACGTAATCATAAAGCACGCGCCTGACAACTTTACTTTCATTGGAAAACAAGCCCTTCGCACCCCCCCCATACAGAATCAGATCGAGATCCATGCTCATGATACTTTTACATGTGTTTAGCAACCCAGCAACACCGTGACTCATAAAGCAATGAAACCTGAACCGACTTGGATATTCTTCACATAGGTCCTTTGTTACAGCCTCTCTCAGAACCTCCGGATGGCCGATATTGAACGACTTATCTAATACCGGCATTGTCGCCACGAAACGCTCATGTGTAGCAATTATATCGATTTCTATATCAGAATAATGCTGCAACAGATTTCGGCAGATTGAATTAATGAACCTAGCGTGAACATGAACCTCTGACACTTTCAACACATCCACACATATACCAACCCGAATGCCGCTCACCGCCCCCGTTGACTCTTGGTTTCTGTTACGGAATAAGCCATCAAACTCTTCGGCCAACCTGAAATGACTCTTTATTCCGCTGATAAGCAAATCATTGTTTTTGAGCGACCTCTGATCTCCCAACGTCTCAAGTGCGCGAAAAAGCCTTTCCTCGAAACCGACTCGGTTTTCGTTGTCGGCGCAGACCTCGGCACATAGCAGACGAGATTTGTTTAAGCGTTTTTTTAGGGCTCTTCTCTTCGCCCCAGACAACGACTTGTTTCTTTTATCAAAAACCCCCCGTTTGCTTTCCCATGGTGTGAAATGAGCCAAGGCTATTTGCCAGTTCTTTTCTGCCTCACACCAACACTGATGAATTTCGCATTTTTCTGCCTCACACCAAAACCGGTTGTATTGCTTATTCGAATCGACCGAATAGATCAAGATCTCGTCTGCAAGATTAACGTATCGATTCCTCACCAGACGGCAGACGTTTTTTCTGAGCCTATCACTTAAGGACCACGAGCGTCTGCTAAGACAATAATCATGCACTGACTCAATTAGTTGGTCTTGATAGACCTGATCACCTTTTGAGCACAAAACCATTTCAACCGAAACGTCGATCTTCTGGGCGCCACTCAGGCGCAACCCTTCAACCACCGCTCGTGCCAAGCGAGATGCCAAGCGATCATATCCCCGATCGTTTAACCTCCTGACAAATGAAATAACCTGCTTGGCCAATTTACGGTTACCCGCTTTTTCCCAAATCAGATCCAAAAATATTTCCACAGCCGCATCGGTTCTCCCGCTAGCCTCCTCCACCTTGGCCTGATTGACCAAACGATCTACGCCAGACAAATACGATAGCGATTTATCCTTAACTCGCCACAGCGTGGCAACGTAACCGTGTTTTTTAATGACAGCCCTTAGATTCTTGTAGCTATCTAGGATTCTATTTTCCATTTGCTTCCCTATAAAACAATTGGGGAGAGGGGGATGGTGGTGGGTGGGCGGGGTACGCACCGGGAACGCTGAGGGCGCTTTCCGACTACGTTTCGCAGAAGCGAAGTGTCGACTTCCCCGGATTAGGTCCACGCATAACTAGAGGTTTCCGGGTGGTGTAGCTGTCGATATTCGACAGGCGTCAGGTCCCCCAGCGAGTCGTGAGGGACGGTTTCGTTGTAATCCTGCAGCCAGCGTTCCGTGTGCTCGCGGACCTCCGTCAACGAGCGGAAGACATACAGATCGAGCACCCTGCGGCGGTAGCTGCCGTTGAACCGTTCGATAAAGCCGTTCTGCATCGGTTTTCCCGGCTGGATGAAGCTCAGTTCCACACCGCGTTGCTCGGCCCAGTCGGCGATGGCCGCCGAGACGAACTCCGGACCGTTGTCGAGCCGGAGCTGCCCCGGATAGCCGCGCCAGGCCGCGATACGTTCCAGCACCCGGATGACACGCGGTGCCGGTAGATTGAGATCGATCTCCACGGCGAGGGCCTCGCGGTTGAAGTCGTCGACGACGTTGAAGGTGCGGAAGCGACGACCATCCCAGAGAGCATCGGACATGAAGTCCGCCGACCAGCACGCGTTCGGGGCCTCGGTCGCAGCAAGTGGCTGCGGATGCCTTGGCGGCAAGCGGCGTTTGCCTTTGCGCCGCAGGTTCAGCTTCAGCGCGCAGTACACACGCCAGACTCGCTTGTGGTTCCAGGGCAGGCCCCGTCGTCGGATCAGTTTGAACAGCTTGCCAAAGCCCCGCTCCGGGTAGCGCTCCACCAGCTCCTGCAGTAGCGCGATCACCGCATCATCTCGATCGGGTTGCTTGCGATATCGAACCACCGACCGGGCCACCCCGGCCGCCTGGCAAGCCCGGCGCTGACTCATCCCGTGGTCCTGCGTCAACGCGGTGACCACACGGCGCTTCTCGTCCGGGCTCAGAGCTTTTTTGTGATTACGTCCTTCAGGGCCGTGTTCTCCAGAGCCAGCTCGGCGTACATCCGCTTGAGGCGGTTGTTTTCGTCCTCCAGCTCCTTCAGCCGTCGGACGTCCGCAGCCTCCATGCCACCGTACTTCGACTTCCACTGGTAGTAGGTCGCCTCGGAAATCCCAATCTCCCGGCACACATCCTTCACCTTCCGTCCGCCCTCCACCTGCTTCAGGGTCTGGACAATCTGACTCTCCGTAAACCGGCTCTTGCGCATCTCGGCCTCCTTTGGCCCTAGTGTGCCCGGAGACCTCCAGTTTTCAATGGACCGAATTTACGGGAAGGCGACACTCCCAGCTACGGCAGGGCCAGGCCCAGGGGAGGTTGACCAGGCACGCACGCTGCGCGCGTACCTGCGCGTTGGAGCCAAACTCCTTGCGGTTATCGACGGAGAGGCTGATTCCCGCCGGATGCCTGTGCTCCGGGCCTGGACCGTCGCCTGCCGGCTCTCCTCGGCGGCCTGCCAGGGAACCTTATGGTTGGCGACCCTGTACCCTCCTGCTTCCACCAGCGCCACAAACGCGGCCATACCGCTGCCGAGAGGAACGTGTCGTCTTGCCAGTAGCCAAAGCGGCTACGCTCATCGACGATCGGGGAACGTTCTACGATTCTTACCCGGTTCACGATCGGGCACCGGTAATCGACCAAGCCGTAGCCCTTGCAAGACCGCGGCCGGGGTGTCGCAGATGATTCACCGGCGAACTGCCCGCGCGCTACCAAACGGTCAATCCACTCATGGCTTACCGCCGGGTGACTGGCCACCCGAGCGCTGTGCACTCATCTGATTTCGTTCTTCATGGGTCAGCTGTCCGTCCTGCGTCACCGGTACGCCTGAATTGGTATGGGTTAAGCGCTCCCCTGTCTTTGGCAGCAGCTGCCCCACTTCCTCCAGGTACAGGCGATGCACTTATTCTGAGCCTTCAGGTGTGAATCGGGGCAAATCAACTCATCAGACAGTCGCAGTAGGCATCACGGGCGACCCCACTGCGCCAGGAAGGTGCAGCGGCGGAGCAGTTAGCATAAATCGATGACGACCATGTGCGTGGAGCCATTCCGCTAGCTCCGCCAAATGCCATAGCTCCCCAAGGTGAATGCCCAGCTTAAACAAACAATGCTCATGCAGCGGCAGTGTTGTCGTACAGCAATCGGGTCCTGATTTACGCACATTTTCTACAGCAAGGTTATCCGATGCGATCGCGGCAATACCGCTGTCGGTGATCCATTGCAGGAGGCGCTTGTCATGACCATCCAGTACGGCGCAGGCCTCTTTCAGGGAGGCGTCGGGCTGCTTGTTCATGCGCAGGATCATCCGGTCCAGGCCGGTCCAGAGGCAGAGGATATCGCCCTGCTCCACCTCCACATTGTCGGCTTCCATGATGCGCATGAGCTGATCGTAGCCGACTTCACGGCGGGGGAACTCACCGCAATGGCTGTAGAGGTCCACCAGCACGCCGCGGCCTTGTACGCCGTGGGTCGCCATGTTTTCGATGCCCAGTGCGTGGGCAGCGACATCTCCCGCCTCGCCCATCACCACGTCCTCTCCGGCGCGGTAGCCGTTGTAGTAGACGGGCACGGGGTTACCATCATCCCCGACGTCGAAGAGCGATCCCCGGTGGGCCAAGGCATCCCATTGGGTGGAGTACTGGGTGTAGAGAAGCACCGCATCATCGGAGGCGATGTCGGTCAGGCGTTCTTCCTTCTTTCGCCACTCGTAGTTGTAGTAGGGCTCATCATTGCGGATCACGGGCTGCAGACGCGGGGGGAAGCGCACGGGGCTGAGGACGTTGCCACCCGGATAGTCGAGGGGCAGGCTCAGGCAGAAGGTCTGGCCGGTGCGAATCTCGTCGGCGGCCTGTAGAACCTTCTTTTCATCAATAAGGTTCAAGCGACCTCGCTGATCATCGGGGCCGAAATCGCCCCAGTTCGAGCCTTCAGGTCGTTTGCGCCAACGCTGACTCATTGGATGGCCCCCATCGACCGGGCCTTGTCAAGGACTTGGTCCACCATAGCGCCTGCACTCCCTGTGTAGTTCGAAGGGTCGAGAAGCTGGTCCAGCTGCTCAACGCTCACGTGTTGCATAATGGCCTCATCCTCGATCAGCTCTTCACGCAGTGTTCGGCCGGCATCGTTGGCACGCCCTGCGGCGGCGAACACCAGCTCGTGTGCCTGGTTACGCCCGATTATGGGAGCGATACCCATCATCACTGCTTCGGCCATCAGAAGACCACCGCCCAGATCCAGGTTGGCGCGCATCTGCTCGGCATCGACATCGAGGTCGCGCAGGATCTCCAGGCTCTGGGCGAGGCTTCCCGATGTCAGCATGAACGCCTCGGGGATCACCATCCACTCGATGGGCATGGCACCGACGGCCCGCTCGTGCTCCTGGATCATGGCGGACAATTGAGAACCGGAGAACTCCCGCATGCGATGGGCGATGGCAATGATGCGTGGGCAGGCAATCGGGTTGCGCTTTTGCGGCAGGGTACTGCTGGAGCCGCGCCCCGTCTGGTAGGGCTCTCGGACCTCATTGACCTCGGTACGCATCAAGGTGGCAATCTCCGTGGCCACCTTGCCAAGCGTACTGGTCACCAACACCAACCAGTTGACCATCTCGGCCCAACTGTCTCGGGAGGTGTGCCAAGTGATATCCGGTGTCCCAAGGCCGAGTTCGTCCATCATGGCCTTCTGGACAGCCAGGCCATCGTGACCGAGCGTCGCCAACGTGCCCACAGCCCCCCCACATTGACCGACAAGGACACGCTTTTTCAATTCAGCCAACCGTTCCTTGTGGCGCAAGACCTCGTCGAACCACACCGCCGTCTTATACCCAAAGGTGATGGGGGCGGCCTGCTGTTGGAAGGTTCGCCCAGCCATCACGGTATCGCGATGAGTGTGGGAAAGCTCAGACAATGTCTCAATCAAGGCGTCCAGATCCTGTTCCAGCAGCTCAATGCCATCTCGCATCTGCAGAACTAGACCGGTGTCTACGATGTCCTGAGTGGTGGAGCCCCAGTGCACATACCGGCCTGACTCAGGATCGCATGCTTTGGCCAGCTGATGGACCAGCGGCATAATTGGAAAGCCCACCCGATCAAACTCAGCTTTCATGGCCTGCAGGTCGAGATTCTCAAGCTTGGCGGCCTCGGCAATGGAGTCGGCAACCTGCTGAGGTACCACACCAGCCCGTGCCTCTGCTCTTGCCAGGGCCACCTCAGCATTCAACCAAGCATTAATACGACTCTCATCAGAAAACACGAGACCCATCGCAGGTGAAGCAAACATATTTCTAAAGTAAAACGAATCAACTAGTGAGGTAATTGACAAAAATGCACTCCGGCTAACTTTAAAGGCGGTACAATATTCCACCCTTACATTGCATACAAAAAAACACCCACAGAGAACCGTCTATGAGCACCCGAATAACGCCCAGCGGGATATAATCAATCAATCCTTGAGAGCTAAGGTAGATTTAGCATTTCACCAAGCCTATAATCCCATTCAACTGGTGAAAAAGGCTCAAGCCCCCCGCCCGGACTAAATGTTAACTCACCCAATTTTATCTCCTCACCGACCTGATAAAAATCGACTCTAACAAACAAAAACTCTTTAGATATCTCCCTGGCGATCGCTAACATTTCATCGAAACGGCTTGGCTTGTCATGCAAATAAGGAGCATTCTTGAACAGCCTTTCAAAAGGAAGAAAGTTCCATTCCAAATCGTAAAAGTTAAAAAACTTACCCCCAAAACGATCAGAAACAACAAAAAGCAACTTGGGCTCGCCATTGAAACATAGGAATTTATAATCGAGAAGATCATCACCAGATTCTGCAAGCATCTCCTCTGCAATAATTCTAGGCTTTAAATCTTTGTACCAAACAGAGAAAGACCGCGAACAACTATTCCAAGGCTGAAGCCACTCGGACATTTGGTAACGCGCATCATTGATGTCTAAATCATTTTTACAGTCAACCAACAATATATTATTCGAACCAGAAGACAAAGAGGATTTGAGCACAAAACGCTCCGGCAAATCATCGAACTCGACATCTAAAGGATCGTCATAAACACCATAAGTCTTGACAGCGAAGTCCTTCCCTATCTTTTCTTCCACGTAACCCTTAAAATCGACTTTATCAACGGCCCGAATTACCCCTTCCGTGCAGCAATTTAACCTAAGCCAGCAAATTTTCTCATTAAAGGTTTTAGGATCACGAAAATTCGGATAGTACCCCACCAGATTGTAGAACACACCGGAAAGCCATCTTTCATGTTGCTGACGGCTCACATTATGATGCATAAACCACGTCAGGTAGTTAATTTTTTTAGTTAACGAATCATATTTTTCTTTGCTTATCATGCAAAATCTCTCTTGATATGCACCACTCGACTTCAGTGGTCATCAACTCAACACTGTTATGCTCTATACCGTTCGCATCAAACACAAGGCATTGATTCCAACAACTCAGAGAGCAAACTACGTTCAAAAACATCCGAACCACCATCGGAATAAATCTTAAACTCTGAGACAATGTCATTAATTTTTCGAGTATACTCTGGAATGCTGCTAAACCTTATAATTACACCCGCAACACGATTACGACTTGCCAAGTCTTCACTTGACATTCTCATACCTTTACTCTTGTGCATATGGAACTCTTCCACAACACGGTCAGCAACAAGCTTCTCATTACCTTCGACGCGATCAAGCAATCCGGACTCGCCATAAAGATGAACAATCGAAAAACTATCATTGATTTTTCTGAGGTTGGGAAGACCCACTTCTTCACCGAGGTACGATGCAACAACAGCATCTATGACATCAAATCCGGTCCCCATTAAGATTTCTCTAAAAGCAAGCCCTCCGCCAACACGAGGAGCGAACTCAATCACCTTCACATCATCACCATCAATATTTGCCTGAACCAGCAATGGCGTGTTATGAACACCAAACTCCCTGGATATATCAACCGCCGCAGCAGCCAACTTGGACCTTGCTTTATCTGATATTTCAGCAGGACCTATCGAGACATACGATTGAAGTGATTCATGACCGTCTCCCCCAGGGAGCTCCTTACCCTTCATATAAAGCTCGACAGCATTTCCATTTCCAACGAAAAAATAGCCGTTCAGCTCGGTCCCCGCATTATAATCTTCAAAGATGGCTCGGGAGGTTCTGGATAACTCACAAGCTTCACCTAACGCCTGAGTTAGCTCACTTTGGTTTTTCACCTTCCTGACCCCCTTTGACCCATTACAATCACAGGGCTTTACAACCTTCGGGAATTCAGTGTTATTGAATTCCGGCGCTTCTGATCCGTCAACCACCCTGTACTTTGCTGTCGGCACACCGGCACGTACCATCCCTTCTTTCATCAACTCCTTGTCAGTTACTCGCAGTGCTGTCTCGTACGAGTATGGGGCAGGAAGCCCTATCTTCTCGGCTACATAGCACGCAGTTACATTCGCCTGATCGACGCACCCTGATATGACCAATGAAGCCTTTTCTTCATTGGCAATATCAAGTACGGCCTGCAGATCCAGCGTACTTTCCTTTATATGGCGATCAGCCATCTCTGCTGCAGGCGGATTATCATAGTAATCTACCAGTACCGTATGGTACCCCCGTCCCTTTAGGTTTTGAATAAGAAACTTGTGTGGAACAGTACCACCCAGTACGACTGCAACCGGATTTTTATTCACACCACTCTCCTTGCACTGATCTGTTCACTTTTACCGCCTTCAAACAATGCAATGTTTTCGAGCGCACCACCAATCATTCCTGCGAACGTCTCTGCGGTGATACTTCCGATGTGTGGTGTGGCCAATACATTATTCATTTCCATCAACGGATGATTCGACAGCATAGGTTCCTCAGAGAACGCATCCAGCCCGGCGCCGCCGAGTTGCCCGGATTTCAACGAGTCCAGCATAGCTGCTTCATCAATGAGCCCACCTCGTGCAGTATTAATCAACACAGCACCGTCTTTCATAGAGGCCAGCTCATCGCGACCGATCAAGTTAAATGTTTCATCATTCAAAGCTGTATGCAGACTGATAATATCAGAGCCTTCCAACAGTTCCTGCAGGGAAACATAACGTACATTCAGTTGGTTTTCTCGGTCAGATTCCAATCGATTACGCTTAAAATAAACCGTATTCACGCCAAAAGCTTTGAGAATCTCGGCCACATGTGTACCAATGCTTCCCAGACCAATCAGGCCAATCTGTTTGCCAAACAGGTCATGGCAGTCTATTCCCATCTCATGCTTGAGCCATTGTCCCTCATGGGTCACGGTATTGACTTCGCCGATCCTTCGCAAAGTTCCCAGAATTAACATCAACGTATGCTCGGCCACGCTGCGTGCGTTGATACCTTCGTTGACATACAGCGGCAATCCACGTGCCCGGATGGCCTCGAGGTCCAGGGAATCAAGCCCGACGCCGGAGCGCTGGATCATTTTCAACTTAGGCGCTGAATCAAGCACTTTCGCATCAATCCGCGTACGTCCTCCAACCAGCATATAGTCTGCGTCTGCAGCCCTACGAATCACTTCATCCTGTCCTGGCTGCTCAAGAGGGATCAATTCAAATCCTTCAGGCACCAGTTTTTGCACGAATGCCAACGGCTTCGAGCCATAGTAGTTGGTGAGCAATATCTTCGGCATTATTTTTTCTTTTCAGACCAAATGGCTTCCGGGTAGTACTGATCAATAACCCGCTTGACCAGTGCAACCTGCTTGGCCCGCCCCCGCGCTTCGGCGTCGGATGTATCCCAGCTATGGGTCTTAGCCACCGATCCTCCCGTTTTCAGGTAGATGGGGGCCGCAGTCCGGATCATCTCCGGCACCTCGTAATGGCGGATGAAACCGCCGGTGGAGGCCGGGTTTTCGGTATGGATGTCCAACGGAACATCCATTGCCTGGCGCATGGCGGCCAACATGGGAAGCTGGATATCGCGGATCGGATTGATCGAATCGGCGCCATTCTGCTCCAGTAACTTGCCCGAGCAGGGGTTGCCATGACCAGAGTGGGCGGAGACCTTGAACTGGCAATCGCCGGGGATCTCTCCCGCTTTCCTCGCTTCGTTCAGGACCCAGAGACAGCCTTCGTCATAGACCAGGAAGGCGCGGCATCCCTGCCTGGCGGCCCGCTTGACGTCCTCGATGGCCCGCACGATCTGCTCCTGCCCGCGCAGGCGATAACCCATGCGCTGCCCTTCCGGGGTGTTCACCGATGCGCTGGTGTCGGTTGTGGCTCGGGGACCAATGGCCAGGATCAGCTCGACCCGGTATTCCTCGGCCAGGGTCACCATGGCCTCGATCTCTCCATCGGTCAGGGACATGATGCCCTTGGTCTGGGTCACTCGGTGGATGTGGATCGCTTGTTTGTCCAGCTCGGCCAGCAGCGCCTTCATGGCTGCGGGCCCCTGAATCCCCGGCACCTCAAAGCGGTACTGGCCGCCATCGGCAAAGCGTTTATCCGAAGTAGGTAGGTCGTAGCAGTCTCCACCCGGGAGGCCGATTCGACTGAGGAATTCGCGCGTCTCTTTCATGATGGCTGTCCTGTGAATATCGGGGTTGGCCGTTCGGCCTCCAGTAATGATTCGGCCTGATGAGCGGCTTCTTCATCGGCGAAGCCAGCGTAGTTCGCCAGATCTATGAACTTCTGGATCAACTCATCTTCCCGTACCGGGTTCTCCGGTTCGCCCTTGGGCAGGTCGACCCGTTCGGAGTACGTGGCTCCGGTTTCAGTGGTCACTTCCACAATGGCGGCCCGCTGGGCAGGGACCAGGGCCGTAAGGGCTTCTTCCGCTTGCGTGTGAACCTTCTTCGTCAAAGCCAGGACGCTACTGTCCCTCACCATCTCTGTGGAGAACTCGCCCATCCCGCCCCCCCCGGTCAGCAGGGCCACGGCCACACTGTAGGGGACGCTCATCTTGGCCGAGTGGCTGCCTTCAATCTCGACATGATCGTGCAGGTGGACGGCATAGCGGTGGGTGCGCACCCGGACCCGGGCAATGGGTTGCCCCTCGATCTGTTCCCGAATCTTCAGGGCCGCCTCGATCGGTGCGTGGCAATGGCGACACGCGGCGTATGGCTTGGTATAGACCCTGTGGACCGCGCCAATTGGCTCCAGGCTGGTCAGATCGGGGAGGTCCGCCTGCCCTGTCATCATCTGGAAGAAGCCCTGCTCGCCTTCCAGCACATCTTCCGGCCCGTGCAGACCCATGGCGGCAGCCTGAGCCGCCATCATCCCGCTCATTGCGGCCTGGCCGGCATTGTAGGGCTTCAGCTCTGACGCCCCACGAATCACCTTCAGAATGCCCGAGGCGCTGGTGATCGCGGCGGAGAAGGCGGCCTTCGTTGCCTCACGATCGAACTGACGGGCGGCGGCCACTCCCAGCGCTGCACCCACGGTGCCACAGGTCCCGGTGGCGTGATACCCGCAGTCCTTCATCGCGGGCTGAAGCAATCGGGCCAGGGTCACGGCGGCTTCGTAACCGGTATGAAGTCCGCGCAGCAGGTCCTCCATCGTTAACGGGTGAAACTGCACCGTGGCCAGCAGCGCCGAAATAACAGGCGCCCCTGGGTGGACCATGCCGAATCGTTCGCCGTCATCAAGCTCGGCGGCGTGGGCGCTCATGCCATTGAGCCAGGCGGCGGTTTCCGGGCTTGTCCTTTCACTGCGCCCCAGTACCGAGGCTGAACCGGGAGTTGCCTGCGCCAGGGCGATGCCAAGGGGCTCTTCAAGCAGTCTCGCACCGGCATAGGCCACTCCGAAATAATCGAGCAGGCGCAGGCGGCACTGTCTGATGGTGGCCTCATCCAAACGTTCCGTGGAGAGGTGGTACAGGTGGTCGACGAGCTGATCGGTTGCGCTGTTCATGACCAATCTCAGTCGCCGACAAAGAGCTGGATGTAGTCGTTTTCACTTTCGATCACGCCGTAGGCCGCAGCACGCCGGACCACCCGTTCCGCCCAGTTTCGATGTGGGTTGATCTCGTTCATCTTGTTGGAGCGGGCGCTTTTGCAGACACCCCCGGCATGGCCGAGGATCTGACACGCGTCGTCATACTCCTCGAGTGTCACGGCCTGCATCGCATTGACGTAGCGCAGGTGCGAGGGGTGGATCACGGTCTTGCCGACGAAGCCATTGGTCTTGTCGAGCAGAACCTCACGCAGGAGGCCGTCAATGGCCTCATCCACCACAGGCTCCTTGACCAGCAGGGAACGATGCAGGTCCTGATGGAGTAACGAACCCAGGTCATCCTCCTTGTAGGCGAGGAAGTACTCCCACACCGGACCGGAGACGACGTAGTCCTCCTCGGCCCGATTGAAGAAGTTGAGAACGTCGGAGAGGGCATCGCGCACCGGGAGGATGTCGTATATGGACGAGGTGATGCTGCGTCGAACACCGAACAAGGAGGAAAAGTCGGTGCCGCCGACGCGGATATTGAGTATCAGATCGTGATAGGGGCGCAGGATTTCACTGAGCCGAGCCAGTTCATCTTTCCTGGATTCACTGTACGCGATCGTTTTGCCTTCGAGGATGGGCATGCCGAAGAGGCCAACGTCGAGCCGCTGATTGAGGTCGGCCAGGACCGAAAGGTAGTCGCCGGCATTGTCACTGTAGAATTTCGGGAAGACAAAGCCGGAGAGTACGTCGGCCTGCTCCCGAACGAGTCGGCGGGCGAACCGTGAAAACTGGTCAAGGGTACGGACCCGCAGGAAGATCAGCGGCACGTCATCGGCTTCGATGGCATGGCTCTGCTGGGCTTCGGCCATGCGCGTGAGGTGCTCAAGCACGTTGGACTCAGCCTGTTCAACCTCCTCGGCACCGATGGCATCCTCGAAACACATCACCATCGACTTCATTGCGGGCAAGGAGCGCGTCAGGATCTTGTCGATGATGTTTCGCGTGCCGGGCATGTACAGGGTGCCGCCCAAGCAGTACTGCAGTTGCGCCTTGTCAGTCCACTTGTTGAAAGGCTCCGGCGCGTGCTGGAAGACAAAGTCGGGATTGTGCTGATTGTGTTTCATTCAATGGCCTGGATGAGTCGTTGCGAAACACGCTCAACCTGCTGGTAAGACAAACCCGCATGTATGGGCAAACACAGCACCCTACGCGATATATCGGATGCTACAGGACACTCTTCCTCGGTTCCATAGGCCTCTGTCTCGTGCAAGGCGGGAGAGAAGTAGCGGCGGGTATGGATGCCTTCAGTGGAAAGTTCCTTTTCCACTGTTTCGACCTCTATCTCGGTCGGCAGGACAATCGGCATATAGGCCCCGTTCTCACTGCCGGCCCGTTGCTGGAAGGTCACATACCCTCCCAGAAGTTGTCTGTAGTGCTCGGTAATCTGAACCCGGTGCTCAATGATGTCATCGATGATGTCGAGCTGAGCCAGACCAAACGCTGCATGCACCTCGCTCATCTTAGCGTTGATGCCCGGCTCCTGGAGCCCACCAAAGTGCCCGTCACCCAGACCGAAGTTGATCAAGGAACGTGCCCTTTCCAAGTCTTCCTTGCGGCGGAAGACCATGGCGCCACCCTCCACGGTGTGGAACAGCTTGGTGGCGTGAAAGCTGAGGGTCGCCGCATCCCCACACTTCAGGACACTCTCACCTCGGTAGGTTATGCCAAAGGCGTGGGCGGCATCATAGACCAGTTTCAACCCGTGCTCGATGGCTACCTTCTGTAGCGCCTCGTCTTCACAGGGATTGCCGTAGACATGGACAGGGACAATTGCCTGAGTTCTATCTGTGAGCGATTCCTCGACTGCATTGGGATCCAGATTGAATGTCGACTCATCGATATCGGCAAAGCGAGGGGTGATTCCCTGCCGCGCCAACGATCCTGGTGTGGCTGCAAATGTAAAAGGGCTAGTCACAGCCTCCTGGCTGATTCCCAACGCTGCGTATGCCACCTGCAGGGCCAGGGTTCCGTTGGCCACCAGGAGGATATTCTCAACACCCAGATAATCCTCCAGGCGCCGAGTGAGCTCCTGCACGAGCGGGCCATTGTTGGTCAGCCACTTGCGCTCGTATATGCCGTCAAGATAGGCGTCCAGCTTCTCTCGGTCGGGCATACAGGGCTGCGTCAATGGAATAGTAGTTTTCATGCTTTCCTGCCCGGATAGTAAAGGGATTCACCCCGCCCGCTCCGTGCCAACGCCGGTTGTTCTGCCAGTATTTCAATTCCTGCGACGACAGGGCTTTGCTCCTCCAATCGACCGCCGATGGCGATAGGTTTCATCGTTTCTCTCCAAGCCGCCCACCGGCATACTTTTCGCGCAATGGCTGCCACCAGCCCGGATTATTGAGGTACCATTCAACTGTCTTCCGAAGACCACTATCCACCGACTCTTCCGGAACCCAACCAAGTTCGTGAGCAATACGATTGGCGTCAATGGCATACCGCCTGTCATGCCCAGGACGGTCTGGTACATGGGTAATTAACTGTTCATGAGGAACATAAGGCGAATCTGGACGCAGCTCATCAAGAAAACCGCACAGCTTCTTCACCAGCTCAACATTGCGCAGCTCATTATAGCCACCGACGTTGTAAGTCGCTCCGGTTTTCCCATGCGAGAGCACCTGAAAGAGAGCTCGAGCGTGATCGTCTACATAGAGCCAGTCGCGGATTTGATCGCCTTCGCCATAAATAGGTAACCGCTTACCTTCAAGAGCATTGATAGTTATGAGTGGAATTAACTTCTCGGGAAACTGGCATGGCCCGTAATTATTTGAGCAATTACTCAAGACGCAGTTCAGGCCATAGGTTCGCTGCCAAGCCCGAACTAGATGGTCGGAGCTCGCTTTGCTAGCCGCATAAGGACTGCTGGGTTTATATGGATGAAGTTCAGTGAACGCTGCATCGCCAGGGGAAAGGTCACCGTAGACTTCGTCGGTGGAAACGTGGTGGAACCGAAACTGTGGATTCGTCTGCGCGTACAGCCGACTTACCTCCAGCAAGGTATAGGTCCCGACAATGTTAGTTTCGATAAACTCTGACGGCCCATCAATCGAGCGGTCGACATGGCTTTCGGCCGCCAAATGCATTATCGCGTCAGGCCGATGCTCATCAAATACATGCTCCATTGCTGTTAGGTCACAAATGTCGGCACGCACAAACTTATAGCGAGCATCCGCGGCAACCGGCTCAATCGACGCCAGACTGGCTGCGTAAGTTAACTTATCTACATTGACCACCTCAACGTCGGTCTTTCGTATTAGATACCGAACTACGGCGGAACCAATAAAACCGGCACCACCAGTAACAACGACCTTAGCTATACCCATCTATCCTTGCCTATTCCAAGTTCCGCTTCTATTCAACCAACATTGCCGCCGATCTATAGCTCGATCCCAAGCTAGATGGAAAGCGGACTGTAACCTTCACCCGCTCGATTCTCTCACCAAGTCAAGAAGATATTTACCATAACTGTTCTTACTGAAACTCTTCCCGGCTGCCGACAGTTCTTCGGTGGATATCCAACCATTTCTCCAAGCTATCTCTTCCAAGCATGCAATCTTATACCCTTGTCGATTTTCAATCGTCTCGACAAACTGGGCTGCTTCCAGAAGGCTTTCATGGGTTCCGGTATCCAACCATGCGAACCCGCGACCCAACTGTTCCACATGCAATTTATTACGGTCCAAGTACGCACGATTGACACACGTAATCTCTAGCTCACCCCGGTGTGAGGGTTCAACATTTCGAGCTATATCAACGACGTCGTTATCGTAAAAATACAACCCCGTGACGGCGAAATGGCTTCGTGGGCTATTTGGTTTTTCTTCCAGTGAAATGGCACGATTCTGCTCATCGAACTCTACTACTCCAAACTGCGACGCATCCTTGACTTGGTATGCGAAAAGCGTCGCACCGCTCTGTCTAGATGCTGCATTCCTCAGCAGAGAAGTGAAACCTTGCCCCGAAAACACATTATCACCCAGCACCAGGCAGACCGAATCATTGGCAATAAACTCCTGACCAATAAGAAATGCCTGAGCCAACCCCTCTGGACGTGGCTGCACTGCATAGTTCAGCCGAACACCGAACTGATCACCGTCGCCTAATAGCCTTTTAAAGAGTTCTTTTTCCTCCGGTGTAGTGATGACGAGTATTTCACGTATCCCCGCCAGCATCAGCACACTCAACGGGTAGTAAATCATCGGCTTGTCATAAATGGGCAGCAACTGCTTCGACACACCCATGGTGACGGGATGCAGCCGTGTTCCCGCTCCTCCCGCAAGAACAATCCCTTTCACTGCTTCACCCCAACCGCCAACCGAAGGTGCTGCACCATTTTTAATAACACATCTTCGGAGGTCTCTACACGTCTGAGAACCGGAGGGCCAGGCCAGTCCTCGTCTCGCCATCTCTCGCCGTAGAGCTCCATTTCTCTGTCGAAACGCGGCAGGACATGGAAGTGGACCACCGGATCCTTCATCATCAAGCAGATCACATTGATTCGAACTGCCGCGAATTGCTCCTTTGCAAGATGTTCAGCGATGCCGAGCATGGAACTCAACTCACCCCCCTCTGTTTCTCCTAGCTCAGAGAATGTTGTAGCTCCTTTTCTAGAGCTGACGACCATGGATCCCAATGTGGGCTGTTCTGGCCGCACAGATAGGACCCAATGTCTCCGTTCCAAGATCGTGAGGTCATCCAGTCGAAATGAAGTGCGGAATTCGGAGATTGTTGGTTCACTATCCAATTTAATCGAACCTTTCGCCGGCCTGTGAACGCGTTACGGTGTCGATAACCTCACGCAATTTGCTACTCGAGGTGTGGCGAGTATAGGGAAAGTATATGATCTCGACACCCCGGTCCGAAAACTCATTTTCGAGGCGAGCCCATTGCTCACTACCACGCCAGTCGTCGCCCACAAACATTTTGTCGAACTTGAGGTTGTTCCAGGCCTCAATTTTGTCCATATTCACTTGTGGGACCACTTCATCGACGAACTCGATGTGTTCGACTATCTCCATACGCTCTGCGAATGGAATGATCGGCGTCTTGCCTTTTCTCGCTTCGCAGAGTTCATCAGTGGTGACACCAACAATGAGATAATCGCATTCGAGTTTTGCGCGTTTCAGCAGGTTTAGGTGCCCGACGTGGAACATATCGTATACGCCGGTTGTATATCCGATGCTCTTCACGATCTCTTTTCCGTGGTCAAGTTAATGAGGATGTATTTTTAAGCGATGCGACGCCGTGGCATCAGGGGGTAGGAGAGCTTCCGGCTCTGAACGCTCCGGGCTAGCCGCTGGGTATGGTACTGAAAGTCACTGTGACGGTCACTCAGGTTTCGGCAATGTCCGTCCAGAGACTTTGGTTCTCGCGAGAAACAATCATCCGTGAATCAACAAGTGCTTCTTATGCCTGGCTCGCCGAAGGCTGGGTGTGCATCTCCAGCTGATCGAGTGTACCCGTGATCCGCGGCACCAGCTTGAGGGCCTGTTTGTAGCGCTCGCGGATGCAGTAGCGCTCGAATTCGGCGCTCAAAGCCGCCAGTTTCAGCTGCTCGAAGGTGGCGTTGCGCTCGCCTTTTCTTGATCCTTGCCAACGCTCGCCGGCGTTCTCAAGCTCCTTCAGCTGTTTACTGCCGATCGGCCAGCCGGCTCCGGCGGGCTCGAGCGCCCAGCGGCCCCACTGGAGCAGGCGCGGCTCGTCCTGGTCGGTCAGTACCACGTTCATGGGCAGGATATCCCGGCTCGTGAAAGCGAGTGGCATTTGCGCAAGCTTCATTCGCCAGTCTTCCAGCCGTTCCTGCAGGACCGCAAGGGCCTTGTCGGTGGCCGGGTCGATAGCCGCAATCCGTGCCCGGGCCAGCATCATCTCGTCCAGGCGCTGCCAGAGGAGAGAGCGGGAGCGGGTGTAACGCGTGACCAGGGCCTTTGAGGGTGACACCTCCAGCAGCCGGCCACGAAGATCCTGAACGGAACGGGACATGTCGCCCTGGTGGTCCGGCACACCCTCGGGCAGTTCCAACACGTGGCAGGTGAAGCCGCGAATGTCGCTACCCCCCAGCCACCGGGGGGCCGGCAGCCCGTCGGGCGGCTCGGCCAGCAATGTCGCCTCGTGCACAGCCAGGGAGGCCCGGTTGCGTTCATAGAGTTTGATGATCAGGCCCGGACGCTCGGGCACGTCGCAGCGCAGCACGGCGACATTGGGGACGTCAGTTTGCCACCAATGGGTTTTCACTTGTTCCGGGATGCCTTCTCCGCAGGCTTCGGCGAGGACTTCCGGGGCCCACTGAGCCCGCTGCTCGGGTTCCAAGAGGTGCCAGATGGTTTCCTTCTTGCTGTCCCGTTCGGGGATGAAGGCACTGGCGTGGAAGAACAGGGCATCGAGTTTGGGGCGCTGTTCGCGCTGTTTGACCAGGCCCGAGACCATGCTGGTGAGCCGGTTGAACCCCTGGCGGGACAGCAGCAGCGCGATGATCGCCGGGATCAGGCCCGGGGGGTTGCCGTACAGGAAGTCGATCACAAGGTAGGCGAACGCGAGCATGAAGCCTACGCCGCCGGCCACGCCCAGCCAGGCGGTGAGGTTTTCTTCCAACCAGGTGCGCAGACGGGGTCTCATGGCCTGGCCGGCCAGCAGGGCCACGGCGAACAGCACCACGTAGCCACTGATCAGCCAGGCCACGCCGGGATACAGCCAGAACAGGACGCCGATGGCGAGCAGGAGGAAGACCGCTCCCGCCATTACTTCGGCGTGTCGCGTGTAGGCGCGGGCGGCAACTTCGTCCTGGTTTTCGAACAGGACCATCTTGCGGCCGCGGGCGAGGAGAGTCCGGGCGCCACGCTCCGCCCCAAACGCGATAACCCGCTCGGCCAGCAGGTACAGACCGTAGAACGCGACCGTAGCGGCGCTGAGCCAGACGATCAGGGCGTCGCGGTCGATCTGCTCGAAAGCGGGCGGGAAGTAACGGGGAATGCCGTCCGACCCGAGCAGGATGATGACCTTCAGTGGCAGGAAGAAGGCCAGCAGCATGGAGAGCTGCGAGACCAGTGTGGCGAACACGACGCCGCTGGTGGCTCCCGGCACTGCCCAGAAGAACTTGGCGCCCAGGCGGGCGTTCCAGTGAAGGCCGCTCCAGAGTTGGCGGATCATGGATGGGTCACGGGCACCAAGGCAGCGGCCCCAGCCCGTTGCCTTGGTGCGGCTCAGCGTCACCCTCGGCTCCACGCGACAACACGGCTGCAAGCTGGACAGTGCCCTTTGCAAGGCAAGGTCGGCGCGAATTGGAGGGGGTTGGCTGCATTCGGTGCCTGAGAGGCTGGGTCATGATCAGGCGAGCCCGATGTGGACTCGGCCTATTACCTCTTAGGAGCCAGCATGTGGGAGGCCAGCCCTCTGGCCGATGGGGCCTGGCTGACTTCCGATCGCTCAGGGGGCTGAGCTCCTACAGGGTGTGCGTTCATAGATTGAACGCGAATTGGAGCATGATTGGGGTTTGGGCTCAAGGTTTGGCCTCTGGGAGCCCAGCCCTCTGGCCGATGGAGCTCGGCTGGCGCCGGATCGCTCAGGGGGCTGAGCTCCTGCAAGGCCCGGGAGAATCCTGATGTGGGAGGCCAGCCTCTGGCCGATTGGGGCCTGTCCGGCGTCGCATCGGCCAGGGGGCTGGCCTCCCATAGGACCATGCCCTGCCGTCATTTGGGAAACCGCCCCCCAACCACCGTCGTCATCCCGGAAACGGCGAAGCCGCTATCCGGGATCTGCCCGGGGCTGGGAATGCGTTGGTGGTTGCACTGAGTCCGCGCCAGCTTCTGGAGATCCCGGCTCTTCGCTTCGCTGCGGCCGGGATGACGGGGGTGGGTGGTACGGGCGGGAGACGGGGTTTTGGGAAAGCAATGGCCGGGATGACGGCGATATCAACGCGCGGTGGTGGGCCGTGTGGGATGCTAGCCCTCTGGTCGCCTGGACCCATTGCGCGGATGCACAATTTACGGCTGGGCGCTGTGCTCTGTTCGCTGATCGCTTTCCTGGTCCCAGGGGACATCGATCCCCAGACGGACGGTTCGCCCATCGCGGATAACGACTGCGTACTGCCCAAGCCGGCGTTTGCGTTCGAGTGTCTTGGCGACGGCACTTTCCAGCGCGTGCTGGACGGATGCCGTACTGGTCCGGTCGTACCGGTCGTATTCGCGTTCCGTCATGGCGCTGCCTGCTCCTGCATGTGTTGGTAGAGTTCAGGCTCCAGAATACGCCGCTGGCCCCGCTGTTGTGCGAAAACCATTCGCGGGCTGAGCTCAGCATTGTAAAAGCAACGAGTTCGGTCGGCGATTTCCGCGTATTCGTCGAACAGGTTCCGCAGCCCTCGGAAATACCGCCTTTCGATGTCATCATCGGGGATATCGTGCCCGCCATGGGCGACACGCTCCCGAACTCGATCCTGGGCAAACGAAACGCTTGGGAGGGCAAGATAGATCAGCTCTGTTCTCCAGCCATCGAGTTTCATGTCCCGCAGCATCCTCAGATAGCTCCTGCCAGAAAGGGTTGTTTCAAAGGCAAAGCTCTCACGTTTCGCAATCGAGCGGCCCATCTCTCGCAGGAAGAGTCGGGCCGCCGCGACACGTTCCCGCTCCGGGGAGAGCGGAGACAAGCCCGCCGCGATGAGGTCCGCGTTGATGAACTGATGGAACCCAGCCAACGAGGGGAGATATTCGAGTGCAAACGTTGTTTTCCCGGCTCCGTTGGGCCCGGCGATGATCCAGCATACGGGGGCGCTCATGTGACCGCACTCGACGCTGAATCGCATGATGTGGTGGCGTCGGCGGGCAGGTGCTGGAGCTCGCTGCGCAGTTGTTCGATCTCGGTCATCAGGGCTTCATGTTCGGCGCGTTTGCGCTGGAGCAGGCCGTAAGCCAGGCGCGCCTTTTGCTGCAGGCCGCTGGGCGTGAGCTTGTACAGGTAGGCGCTGCGGTTGTCCGAGCGGCGGAAGTTCTGTGCCTTGACCCAGCCCCGGTCCAGCACGGCCTTGAGGGCGTAGTGCGTCTTGCCCACGGACAGGCCCAGCGCCTGCGCGAGCTGGCGCTGGCTCATCTCCGGGTCCTGCTCCAGCAGGCGGAGCATGTCGAGGTAGAGGTCTTCTTGGATCAAGGGCTTGCGATTTCCGGGTTCGGCCGTTGGGCGCGAGATCGCCGGGGTGGTGATACCGAGAAACTCGGCCCGTTCGGTGCATCGTTCACGCACTGAACGCGGATTGGAGCATGTTTGGGGGTTGGGCTCAAGGTTTGGGTGTGTGCGGTGCCGCATCATTGGCGTGGGTGTGGTGATCGGAGCGCCTGTAGGGGGCTGCTGGCAGGCGAACGTTCGCGTGTGTGGCTGGCTTTGGCACGGGCTTCGCCTGCGAGCAGGCTCCTACGGGGTGGCTGATCAGGGCTTTCCTAAACGCGACAATAAGTGCTCAAGGTCCTTCGCCATGATGGGGATATCACGGCAAGCGGTGTTCCACACGATGCGATTATCCACCTTGGCGTATCCGTGGATCAGCATATTGCGCAGGTCCACCGCCGACCGCAATTGCGGTATCTCTCGCGCAAGCGCCGGATCCAGCTTTTCCGTCGGCCCCAGCGCTTCTCCAAGGATTTCCAGCTGCCTTTCCACCGCCGAACGCAGTAAGGCGTTTCTCTGGTATTCGTGCTCGGTTGCATCGGCTATGAACTCGGCAACGCGGTTGGCCGCCTCGTGGGCGTCCCAAATGCACGCGCGAGGATCACGCCGCATGCACCGGCTCCCGGTTTCTTTCGACTTCTGCCTTGACGTAGGGGTTGGCTAGATTCTCACGAGAGACCAAATCGACCGGACGCCCCAGAATACGCATTAAATCACCACGAAACTCCAGAAACGGTCCCAGTGATTTGCCTGTCTCGCTGTCTTCGGAAAACTCGACCAGAAAGTCGACATCGGATCGGGCGGGATCGAAATCAACAGCCCGTGCAGCGGACCCAAAGACCTCCAGGCGTTTTACACCGTAACGTCGACAAACGGCTTTAATCGCTTCTCGATTTTGCTCGACTAGAGGATGCACAGTCCTACTCGTTCGCGGGTATCACACACCAGCATAATGCCTCCATCCAGTGCACAGCGCATCCCATGCTCACACCCACCCTCGTTGGTTCTCCCACGTCCTCAACAGACAATCCCGGACCCGCAACCCCAGCTGATGTCATCCCGGAAACCACACCCCGCCCTCGTCATCCCGGAGACCGCGCCCCGACCCCGTCATCCCGGAAACCGCGCCCCGACCCCGTCATCCCGGAAACCGCGCCCCGACCCCGTCATCCCGGAAACCGCGCAGCGGTTATCCGGGATCTGCCCGGGGCTGGTAATGCGTCGGATCTTGCACTGAGTCCGCGCCAGCTTCTGGAGATCCCGGCTCTTCGCTTCGCTGCGGCCGGGATGACCGGGTATGGGGGACGCTACGGCCGGGATGACGAGGGTGGGTGAGGTATGGGCAGGCTGATGTGGGCGGGGTGCATGTAGGAGACTGCTTGCAGGCGAAGCTCTTGCCTTTGGCGGACTTTGGCAGGGGCTTCGCCGCCAAGGCGGCTCCTACAGGCGCGAGATTCGGCTACACCAGGCGGATGGGGCCCGGGTATTGGGCAATGCGCGTGTCGCTGGTGAGAAGGAGGTAGCCTTCCGATTCGGCCTGGGCAATCAAGATCCGGTCGAACGGATCCTTGTGGATGACCGGCAAGTGGCTCAGGGCCAGGGCATGGGCTCCGTCGATGGGCAGTTCCGTGTAGCCGTGTTCGCGCAACTCCCGGCGCAGGACCGTTGGTTCGACGACGAAGTCACTACGGCCCAACCCACGCTTGATAGCGACTTCCCACAGGCTGGCGGCACTGTAAGCCAGCTGGTGCTCGGGGTTGAGGATCAGCTCGCGCGCCTCGGAAGGCAGCCGTGGGGAATCGGCCGCCGCCCACAGGAGTAAGTGCGTATCAAGAAGAAGATGCATCGTCACCCTCGAACGCGTCGAGGATGGCGTCCTCGCCCATCCGGTCGAAGTCGTCCGGGACGTTCATTTGCCCTTTGAGGAAGCCGATACGATTCGCCGCTGCGGGTACCGGCGCCTCGACACGCGTAAGACGCGCAATCGGCTTGCCGGCCCGGGCGATCACTACCGGTTCCCCGCGGCTGACCCTGTCCAGCAGGCGGGACAGGTGGGTCTTGGCCTCGTGGATGTTAACGGTCTCGTTCATTTGTGTTCCCGCGCCAATATGCAACCTAGTTTAACGGACTAGACTAGATTATTCGACAAAGAACCTCCACATTCCTGTCGAAGCCTGCTCACGGGCGAACGCCCCTGCCGGCGCCCGACTCCGGCAGGAGCTTCGCCGGCAAGCCGGCGTGCTCAGGGGGCTGAACTCCTACAGGTCCTGGAATCCTTGATGTAGCAGGCCAGCCCCTGGCCGATTGGGGCCTGACCATGTGGGAGGCCAGCCCTCTGGCCGATGGTGGCTCGGCTGGCACTGGATCGCTCAGGGGCTGAGCTCCCACAGGTCCGGGAATCCTTGATGCAGGAGGCCAGCCCCTGGCCGATTGGGCCGGTCCCAGCACCGCATCGGCCAGAGGCTGGCCTCCTACAGCCATATGGCGTCCCAGTGGGGGTAGTCGCCCAGGTTGCGCACCAGGCCCGCGCGCAGCGGGTTGGCGGCGATGTAACGGGCGACGCTCTGGAGGTCCTCTTCTCGCCGCAATGCGCGATCGTGGAAACCCCGTTGCCAGATGCGGCAGGAACTGCCGCGCAGGCATCCGATCCGGCGGGTGGTGGAGGCCTTGACCTTCTGCATGACCGTGGAAAGGTCACCGTCGTTTAATTGCAGTAACCAGTGCATGTGGTCAGGCATGATCACAAAGCACAACGTCGAGGCCATGTCCTCCACCTCTCGCAGAGCGTGCACGCAACACCGGGCCTGGGCGAAATCCCCAAACCATGGTTTTCGTTCGGTGCATACGGCCGTCACCAGGTAAATGCGTAGCGGTTACACGGAGCTACGCCTGCCCATCCGATGCGGCGGCGCTTTCCAGTCAGGATGGAACGAGGTGGACACGCAGGCCCGGGACTTTATGAAAGTCTGCATCGCCGGTCACGAATGCACCTTCCGGCTCGGTTACGAGCAGGGAAGCGGCTTGAATGGCGTCGGGTGTACGCAGGCCATGCCGGGCACGGAGCTCGGTTGCCAGATCCAGTACTGGCGTATCCAACGGGATGACCATCAGACCCGGATCGTCCAGGAATCGGTCAATCTGCTCCAGGGCGCCGGCGTTCGAGGCGCGCATGGGGCGCACGCGGCATTCCAGCCGACTCAAGGCGGACACCGCCAGCGCCGGCGGGTTTCCCTCGCCCTGGAGACCCTTGAGCGTGCCCCTGACTGCTTGCCGGGTCGGCTCATCCCCCTCCAGCAGGTAGATGACGGCGCTGGCATCTAGAAAAACCAGCATCAATCGGACCAGGCTTCGCGTTCCGAGTGCAGTTCCTGATCGAGTTCGCCACGACTCCGGGGCGCGTCGACCGGGAGATCCTCTTCCATCAATCGGCTCCACAAGTGGGCCTGGGCGCCCGCCCCCGCGGACAGACGCTGGTAGGCCTCCTCGCTCAAAATGACGTACCGGGGACGATTGCGCTGGATGACGTGCACCGGCCCCTTCTCCAATGCCCGATCGACCGCGCTTATACCGCGACGCTTGATCTCCTGTGCCGAAATAACGTTGTGCATGGGCGCTCCCAGTACTGTTTTCGGTACTTATTATAGCACCCGGTCAACCCGATCTCGTGCTGGCTACGCCACTCAAGGCATGGAGCGTGGCTGCCTTTGGACAGCCTGGCGAACGATCCGCTCGGGGGCAGGATAGAGGCGCTTGGGCGGGGGCACTTTGGCGGGGGCTTCGCGAGCCAGCTCGCTCTCACAGGGTGTTCCGGGTTGTACTTGCGCCCTGGCCCTGGCCCTGGTCGACCCCGCAACCGTGCCCGGCCTCGTCACTCCGAGCTCCGCACTTCCCCGAGTTCCGTCATCCCGGAAAACCGCTCCAACCATCGTCATCCCGGAAACCGCGCAACGGTTATCCGGGATCTCGCACGTTCGGGCGCCCCCGCCGCTGGAGATCCCGGCTCTACGCTTCGCTTCGGCCGGGATGACGGGAGTGGTGGGTGAACTACGGTCGGGATGACGGGAGTGGTGCGTGAACTACGGTCGTCATCCCGGAAGCCGCCCCACCCCACCGTCATCCCGGAAACCGCGCAGCGGTTATCCGGGATCTCCCACGTTCGGGCGCCCCCGCCGCTGGAGATCCCGGCTCTACGCTTCGCTTCGGCCGGGATGACGGGAGTGGTGGGTGAACTACGGTCGTCATTCCGGAAGCCGCCCCACCCCACCGTCATCCCGGAAACCGCGCAGCGGTTATCCGGGATCTCCCACGTTCGGGCGCCCCCGCCGCTGGAGATCCCGGCTCTACGCTTCGCTTCGGCCGGGATGACGGGAGTGGTGGGTGAGCTACGGCCGGGATGACGGGAGTGGTGGGTGAGCTACGGTCGGCATGACGGGCCGGGGCAGCGTACGGCCGGGACGATGTTTAGCGTAGGAGGAACTCCTGTGGCGTGAGAGCAGGCACGGGCGAGGCTGCGAAATCTTTAACGTTGCGCGTGACGATGCAGGAGCAGGCGGCACGTTCAGCGGCAGCTGCCACCACCGCGTCTTCGAAATCCGACCAACCGAGAGAACGCGCCCGTTCAAGCTCGTCGCGCCCCACCGAACACACGTGAAGATTCTTAAGAAGCCACCCTAGTGCCTGTTCGGCGGCGTCGCGGCCGACATACCTCCCCACTAGGTAATAGATGGTGGTGGCCGCATGAGCACTCAGGGCTCCTGGCCCTTCACCGTGAATCGCCTGCTCCAGTACCGCTGCCGATACTCGGTAGTGCGGCTCCCGCTTTTGCAGCACGTCCAGCAGGACATTGAGGTCGAGCATGATCACGAGCGGTGCTTTTCCAGCAGATGGTCGCGGTACGCCTGTTCCGCGTCCAGGTCAGGAGGGAGAAGCCCGGTAATCGCGTCCAACTCTGCACTGGGTGCATGGCGCTCGAGCGCCCGAAGACGGCGCAGGTGACGGTCGATCACTTCGGTCATGGTGATCCCATGCGCTTTGGCATAGGCCTTCGCGAACTCGACGTCCTGCTTAGGCAAGCGGACGGTGACCTTGGTCGTTTCGTGTTCCATGCGACCTGCCTCCCAGGACTGTATGGCAGAGATCAAAGAATTGTACGGCACGATCACCTCCAGACCAAAAACACACGCCGGCACGCGCGATATATTTCGCCCCCCTCGCCATCCCGGGAACCGTACCAACCGACCGTCATGCTGGAAGGCGCCCCACCCCCACCGTCATCCCGGAAACCGCGCAGCGGTTATCCGGGATCTCGCACGTTCGGGCGCCCCCGACGCTGGAGATCCCGGCTCTACGCTTCGCTGCGGCCGGGATGACGGGCATGGTGGGTGCACTTCGACCGGAAGGCCGTATCGAAGGGTCGGCGCAACTAGCCTTTAACTGTAGGAGCCGAGCCCTCTCGGCGATTGGGGCGTTGGTTGCGCCCCGTCGGCCAGAGGCTGGGCTTGGATGTTTCTTCCCGGCTCCTACAGGAACGGGGTGGTTCTGGTCAGTCGTTGTTGAAGAGGTCGCGGGTGTAGATCTTGTCGGCCTGGTCGCGGATGTCTTCGTGGAGGCGGTTGGCGACGATGACGTCGGATACGCGCTTGAACTCGTCCAGGTCTCGGATGACGCGGGAGCGGTAGAAGTCGTCCTCCGGCAGTTCGGGTTCGTAGACGACGACCTCGATGCCCTTGGCCTTGATGCGCTTCATCACGCCTTGGATGGCGGAGGCACGAAAGTTGTCGGAGCCACTCTTCATGACCAAGCGGTAGACGCCGACCACTTTCGGCTGGCGCTTAATGATCGCGTCCGCCACAAAATCCTTGCGCGTGCGGTTGGCGTCGACAATGGCCTTGATGATGTTGTTGGGGACTTCGTCGTAGTTCGCCAGGAGCTGTTTGGTGTCCTTCGGAAGACAGTAGCCGCCAAAGCCGAACGAGGGGTTGTTGTAGTGGCTGCCGATGCGCGGATCCAGGCAGACACCGTCGATAATCTGGCGCGTATCCAGGCCGTTGGCTTCGGCATAACTATCCAGCTCGTTGAAGTAGGCCACACGCATGGCGAGGTAGGTATTGGCGAACAGCTTGATCGCCTCGGCCTCGGTGGAGTTCGTAAACACCATCGGGATGTTGTCGTCCATCGCGCCTTCGGCCAGGAGATTGGCGAAGGTCTCGGCCCGTTCGGACTGTTCGCCCACAATGATCCGGGAGGGGTGCAGGTTGTCGTACAGAGCCCGGCCCTCGCGCAGGAACTCCGGCGAGAACAGGATGTTGTCGGTCTCCAGCTGCGCCTTGGTCTCACGGGTGTAGCCGACCGGCACGGTGGACTTAATGACCATCACCGCATGCGGATTGATCGCCAGCACATCGCGGATGACCGATTCCACGGTGGCGGTGTTGAAGTAATTGGTCTGCGGGTCGTAGTCCGTGGGCGTGGCGATGATCACGAAGTCCGCGTCCGCGTAGGCCTCCTGCTTGTCCAGCGTGGCCTTGAGGTTCAGCGCGCGGTTCTCCAGGAAGTCCTGGATCTCGGCGTCGATGACCGGGGAGTGCCTGCGGTTGATCTGCTCGACCTTCTCCGGCACCACGTCGAGCGCGACGACCTCATGGTGCTGCGCGAGCAAGACGGCGTTGGAGAGCCCGACGTAGCCGGTTCCGGCGACTGCGATTTTCATTCCTGGTTTCCTTCCTGTTGCAATCTGTGTAGCCAAGTTCGTCGGCCGTGCGTCCGAGACCCGCAGGAGCCGCCTTGGCGGCGAAGCCCCTGCCAAAGGTCCGGCCCGGGCAGGGGCTTCGCCTGCGAGCAGGCTCCTACAGGGGCGCTGGCACGTTTGCCCAGCGCCCGAGGATACTGGGGCGCCATGAACAATGATGCGATCAGGGGCACGAAAGGTTAACGCCCGCCTTACCCAGCCACGCGTTCCTGCGGTGGGTGGTTGGCCGGGGCGTACTCGTGTACTACAGCGCGGATAGTGCGGCAGGCCCGCTCGGTGTCCATGTCGCGGTCGGCTTGGTCCAGCTGGTTGAGGGCTGCGTGCAGGTCCTGCGCCGATACGCAGTCCTCGCGTGCGCGCATGATCCGCGGATGGCCTGTGGCCTGGACGTTGTCGCCGATCAGTAGCTCCTCGTAGAGCTTCTCGCCCGGACGCAGGCCGGTGAACACGATCTCCACGCCATCTTCGGGCACGCCGTCTTCCTTCACCTGGCGCCCATGCAGGTGGATCATGCGCCGCGCCAGATCCACGATGCGGACCGGCTCGCCCATGTCGAGCACGTAGACCTCGCCGCCCTCGGCCATGGCGCCGGCCTGGATGACCAGCTCCGCCGCCTCGGGGATGGACATGAAGTAGCGCGTGATCTCCGGATGGGTCACCGTCACCGGGCCGCCATCGCGGATCTGCTGGTGGAATAGCGGCACCACGGAGCCGGACGAACCCAGCACGTTGCCGAAGCGCACCATGCTGAAAATGGTCCCGCGCTGCTCGCGGGCGCGATCCTGCAGGACCATCTCGGCCAGGCGCTTGGTGGCCCCCATCACGTTGGTGGGGCGCACAGCCTTGTCGGTGGAGATCAGGATAAAGCGGTCCACGCCGGCATTGAGCGCCGCCTCCGCGAGCACGGCGGTACCAAAGACATTGTTGCGCACGCCCTCGATCAAGTTGGCCTCGACGATCGGCACATGCTTGTAGGCCGCGGCGTGGTACAGCGTTTGTACGCCGTGTTCCGCCAGCACGGCAGCCACGCGCCGCGCATTGGTGACGGAGCCCAGTACCGCGTGAATGGCTGGGCACCGGTCCAATTGCGCCGCGGTTTCCTGCAACTCGCGTTCGATGCTGTACAACGCAAACTCGTTGCGCTCGAACAGGATCAGCGTCGCCGGTTCGAGACGAATGATGCGCCGACACAATTCCGAACCGATGGAGCCGCCCGCCCCGGTAACCATCACGATGCGGTCGCGCACACTGCAGGTGAGTAGCTCCGGGTCCGGCGGTACGGCATCACGCCCGAGGAGATCGGCGATGTCGACGTCCTCCAGCTGCTCCAAACTCGCATGCCCGGAGACCACCGACTCCATCGACGGGACCGTCTGGACGTACACCGGGAGCGGTTCCAGCTGTTCCAGGATGCGCCGGCGCTGCTGGCGCGTCGCGGATGGGATGGCCAGCAGCACGCGCCCGATTCGGAACCGGTCCACCAGGCGCGCGAGCTGGTCGGGCCGGTGAACCGGGATCCCGTCGATGGAACTGCCCTGCAGGCTCCGATCCTCGTCCACGAAGGCGACCACGCGGAAGCGGCCGCCCGCCTTAAGGCCCGACAGGAGCTGCACCCCGGCCTCGCCCGCCCCGAATACCACCACCGGCTCGGCACCCGAGGCCGCCTCGATGATCGAGCGATACCACGTGCGCACCAGGAACCGGCTGCCGCCAACATAGATAAAGGCCACGATCGCGAAGTTGATCGGCACGGAACGCGGAAAACTGTCCACGCGACCGATCGCAACGGCGGCCCACAAAACAAGAGCGAGGACCGCCACACCGGACCCCACCGCCCAGATCGTGCGGGACCCCATGAAGCGGATTACCGCCCGGTACAAACCCAACTTTGCGAAAACTGGTATGCCCACCAGCACCACCAGAGGGAACAGCCACCAGGTCTCCTGCATGATTGTCGGGAACGGCTCCGCGAGGCGGATGGCGAAGCCCGACCACAGCGCCAACGGCAGCATGACCACATCCGCCAGCACCATCAGCCAGCGCTTTGTCGAGCGCGGCAGCTTGAACAGGCTTTCCAGGCCCTTCCTCAGCATGATCTGCAACACCGCCCCGGCATGTCTCGCCCGACTCTCCCGTCCACAAAAACTACCCGGATTACACTACAGCAAGTGTACGTGCCGGGCGCTGCCGCTCTCCATCGCGGCGTGCGGAGCATAAGCAAGCCGTCATAAAAATGCACTCACGGCCGAGGGTGTTGCCATCATTCCACGCTGGCAAGGGCGTTCGCCTGCGAGCAGGCTCCTACAGGGGCGGTGTTCGTGCACAGGGGTGGCCCGTAGGAGCCGCCTTGGCGGCGAAGCCCCTGCCAGGGCTGATTCAACCACTCATTCCAGCCAGATGGCATCCCACAGCGGATAATCACCCAGGTTGTGAACCAGTCCCGCTCTTAGCGGGTTGGCGACCACATAGCGGGCGACTGCCGGGAGATCCTCTTCCCGGCGCAATGCGCGATCGTGGAAGCCCTTCTGCCAGATGTGGCATCGCGTGCCCTCGAGGCGTCCAATGCGGCGGGTGGTGTTTGCCTTGACCTTTTGTACCGCCACCGGAAGTTCGCCGTGGTCCAGTTGCAACAGCCAGTGCAGGTGGTCCGGCATGACCACGAAGCATAAAGTCGTGACGAGATCGTCAACCTCTCGCAAAGACTGTACACAGCAACGGGCCCGGGCAAAATCTGCGAACCATCGCCGCCGGCGCGCACACACCGTTGTGACGAGGTAGATGCGCCCCGGCTCGCTGAACCGGCCGCTTCGCAGGCGATGCCCTCGTGCCTTCCGTGGCATGGGACCTCCTTCGCTATCCCGTTTCGTGTTCGAGGATATCAGGCGCTGGTGGCAACGTTGAGGCTGGCAGGGGCTTCGCCGCCAAGGCGGCTCCTACAGGGGCAGCCCCGTGCACGAACACCCCCGGTAGGAGCCTGCTTGCAGGCGAACGCCCCTGCCCGGGACCGGCTCTGGCGGGGGCTTCGCCGCCGAGGCGGCTCCTACAGGGGCGGGGTTCATCAGGCTAGGAGTTCGGCGAGGTCGTCGGGGCCGAGGATGGGGATGTCGAGGGATTCAGCCTTGGTGACCTTGGAGCCCGGGTCGGCGCCGGCGATGACGGCTGTGGTCTTTTTGGAGACGGAGCCGGTGATCTTGGCGCCGCGGGCCTCGAGTTCGGCCTTGGCTTCTTCGCGGGTCATGGCGTCGAAGCTGCCGGTGAGGACGTAGGTGCGTCCCGCCAGCGGGGCGTCGTCGCCGGTTTCCGCGGCCTCTCGCCGGGGCGGATCCGGCCAGTGCACGCCGGCCTCGCGCAGGGCGCGGATGACGTCGAGGTTGTGTGGTTCGGCGAAGAAGTTGGCGATGTGCTCGGCGACGATGGGGCCGACATCGGGGACTTCCTGCAGGGCCTCGGCATCGGCCTGCATCAGCGTGTCGAGGTCGCCGTAGTATTCGGCCAGGTTGCGGGCAGTCACCTCCCCCACCTCGCGGATGCCCAGGGCGAAGATGAAGCGCGCCAGCGTGGTCTCGCGCGCCTGTTCCAGGGCGTTGACCAGGTTCTCGGCGAGCTTGGGCCCGACCCGTTCCAGCGCCTCCAGGCGCTCGGCGTCCAGCGCGAAGAGGTCGGCCGGGCTTTGCACGATGCCGCCGTCGGCCAGTTGCTCGATGATCTTCTCGCCGAAGCCCTCGATATCCATCGCGCGGCGCGAGACGAAGTGCTTGAGGGCCTCGCGCCGCTGCGCCGGGCATACCAGCCCGCCGGTGCAGCGGGCCACGACCTCGCCCTCGGTGCGCTCGATATGCGAGTCGCACTCGGGGCAGGCCGCGGGCATCTCGATGGCGCGCGTGTCCGCGGGGCGCTCGCCCCCGGCACGGCCGACCACCTCGGGGATCACGTCGCCGGCGCGGCGCACGATCACGCGATCGCCGATGCGCACGTCCTTGCGCGCGATCTCGTCCATGTTGTGCAGCGTGGCATTGCTGACCATCACGCCCCCGACCAGCACCGGCTCCAGGCGCGCCACCGGGGTGAGCGCGCCGGTGCGGCCGACGCGGAACTCGACATTGCGCAGGGTGGTGGTGCGCTCCTCCGCCGGGAACTTGTGCGCTATGGCCCAGCGCGGTGCGCGCGACACGAAGCCCAGCTGCTGCTGATCGGCCAGGGCATCCACCTTGTAGACGATGCCGTCGATCTCGTAGTCCAGCCCCGCGCGGCGGGCGGCCAGGCGCTCGTAGTAGTCGAGGCAGGCCTCGACGCCCTCCAGCACCTCGCGCTCCGGGCAGGCCGGGAAGCCCAGGCGCTGCAGCCAGTCCAGCGTGCCGGACTGGGTGTCCGGCAGGGTCCCGCCTTCGACGAAGCCCACCGAGTAGGCAAAGAAGCTGAGTGGGCGGCGCGCGGTCACCTTCGAGTCCAGCTGGCGCAGGCTGCCGGCAGCGGCATTGCGCGGGTTCATGAAGCCACGCAGGCCTTCGGCCTCCAGCCCGGCGTTCAGGCGCTCGAAATCGGCGCGGCGCATGAAGACCTCGCCACGCACCTCCAGCACCCGCGGGGCATCGTCGGTGAAGCGGTCGCCCAAATGCAGCGGGATCGGACGCACGGTGCGCACGTTCGCGGTCACGTCCTCGCCGGTCTCGCCGTCGCCGCGAGTGGCGGCCTGTACCAGGCGCCCGTCCTCGTAGATCAGGCTGATGGCCAGGCCGTCCAGCTTGGGCTCGGCCATGTAGGTGACGGCGCCCTCGCCGCGCGCCGGGTCACCAGTCTGTTTCGCCAGGCGTTCGCGCACGCGACGGTCGAAGTCGCGGATCGCGTCCGCCTCGAAGCCGTTGGCCAGCGACAGCATGGGCAGGCGATGCCGAACCGTGGCAAAGCCCTCGGCCGGGGTGGCGCCCACGCGCTGGGTCGGCGAATCGGGGGTGACAAGCTCCGGGTGGTCCACCTCCAGTTGCTCCAGCTCGCGCATCAGGGCATCGAACTCGGCGTCCGATACCTCGGGGTCGTCGAGCACGTAGTAGCGGTAGTTGTGATGCTCGATCTGGCGACGCAGCGCGTCGATGCGCGCCTTCGGAGAATCCGTCGAGCCAGCCTGCGAGGCAGGCGAACCCGAACGGCTCACCGCGTACTCTGCCGGCGCAGCACGTCGGGGCGGTGACGGCGCAGCCAGTCGCTCAGGTCCTCGCGCATGTAGGCCAGCGTCTGATTGGTCGCGGTGGACTGCTGGGCATCCAGAATGCTGCCACCGAGATCGCGCGCCAGTACGTGGGCATGCTCCAGCAGCGCCTCGAAGGCACGCTGCGGCTCGGCGCTGCGATGCACCTGGGTAAACAGCGTGACGCCCGGCGTCATCATGTCCGCCAGGTCTTCCTCGCGCAGGGTGCCGGGCGGGACCATGTTGGCGGCCGAGAACAGCGGCACGCGGGCATCCGTCTCCGGCTCATGAAAATGGTAGATATCCATCTCGCCCGGGGTCATGCCGGCGCGCTGCATCGCCGCACCCAGGGCGACGCCGGTAAACGGCTTGTTGCGCGGCGCGACCACATGCAGCACCAGGATCTTCTCCTCCGCCGGGTGGCGGTCGGCCCTCGGATTACGCCCCACCACGCGCGGCTCGGACACGTATTCACCCAGCGTCTCCATATCCGGCGCCGGTTGCTCGATCAGATCCGGGTTCATCTCGTGGTCCGGATCCAGATGCGCACCTAGCGTGTCATCGGCGCGCGTTGGCTTGAGCTTGCCCGGACGCAGGCGATCCATACCGGAGCGCAGACGTGCACCCAGCCCCCCGAACGCCTCGCGGGCCCGCTCGACCGGGGCGCTGCCCGAACCCTTGCGCCGGGCACGGGCCGGGCGATCCTCGGGCGACGGTTCGAACGCCCCGTGCGGCGGGGGCGGCGTGGGCTCGTCGTCGCTGTCCAGCACGCCGTAGATGTCCTGGGCGCGCTCGCCCCGCCGGCCGTAGTCGGGTTCCAGGACCGGCTCGTCGTCGTTGGCGGTCACGCCGAGGTGCGGCTCGTGGCGCTCCTCGCGCGCCGCACCGGGGATACGCGGCTCGTCGAACGCGGGTTCGCGCGCGCCGCCGGTGCGGACGCTGCGGCCGGTATCCAGCGGATCGCCCCAACCGGCCTCCGGTTCAGCGGAGTCCCCGGGGTCGGCCGGCTCGTACCAGCGCTTGTCGCCCGCCTCGTCACTGGCACGGATATGTACGGCCTCGTCGCCCCAGTCCGCGGCATCGTCGTCCATATCGCGCTGCTGCGCCCGCGCGCGCAGACGATGGGCGGCCCAGATCCCCGCGATCAGGACAATCCCCAAAATGACCAGGCTGATACGCATCCAATCCACAAAAAACCTCGTTGATCCCGGTACCGACGGTCAGGCCTCGGCCAGTTCCACAGCCTCGTCGATATCCACGCTAACCAGGCGCGACACGCCTGGCTCGTGCATGGTAACGCCGATCAGCTGTTCCGCCATGGCCATCGTTGCCTTGTTGTGAGTGATGAAGATGAACTGGATCTGCTCCGACATCTCGCGCAGCAGGTCACAGAACCGCCCAACGTTGGCCTCGTCCAGCGGTGCGTCCACCTCGTCCAGCATGCAGAAGGGCGCCGGATTTAGCTCGAAGATCGCGAACACCAGCGCCGAAGCCGTGAGCGCCTTCTCACCGCCGGACATCAAATGGATGGTCGACAGGCGCTTGCCGGGCGGGCGCGCCATGATGGTGACGCCGGTATCCAGGAGATCATCGCCGGTCATCTCCAGGCGCGCCTCGCCGCCGCCGAACAGGCGCTGGAACTTGTGTCCGAGCCCGGCATTCACCTGATCGAAGGTCTGCTTGAACAGGGCACGGGTCTCGCGATCGATGCGGTGCATCGCCTGTTCCAGGGTTTCCAGCGCCTCGATCAGGTCGGCGTGCTGCTCCTCCAGGTAGCGCGAGCGCTCTTCCAGGCTGCGCGCCTCGTCGATCGCCGCCAGGTTGATCGGCCCGAGCTTCTCGATCTTGCGATCCAGTTCACCGATTGCCTGTTCCCAGGCCGGGACGGTCGCGTCCTCCGGTAGTTCGGGTGCGAGGGCCTCCGCGGCAAAGCCGGATTCCTGGAACTGGGCCTTGAGCTGTTCGATCTGCACCGAGCGTTCGCGCAGGTCCAGGCGCAGCTCCTCGCAGGTGGAACGCTGCGCCTCGACCCGGTTGCCCAGTTCGGTGCTGGTGCTCGCCAGCTCGCGCAGCCGCGCGTCGCAGGCCTCCAGGTCCGCCCGCGCCTGGGTCAGGCGGACCTCGGCGGCCTGGCGCTGTTCTGCAGCAGTTTGCAGGTCCGCGCGCCATTGCTCCAGCGGGCCCTGACGGTCGCTGAGCCCCTGCGCCAGACGCTCGCGGCGCTGTGCGTCGTCCTCGCGCTGGCGCTCCAGGCGCCCGCGTTCGTTCTGTTCGCGTTCCAGGCGATGGCGCGCCTCCTGTTCGGCCATGCGCGCCTGGTTGGCCGCGTCGCGCGCCGCGCGCACCGCGTCGCGGGCTCCGGTCTGGGCCGTGCGCGCGGCCTCGAGCCGTGCCTCCAGATCGGCGCGGTCGGCCTCCAGGGTCTCGATGCGGGTCAGCGCCTCGTTGCGCTCGGCCTCCGCGGCGGCGAACTGCTCGCGAGCACGGGCGGCCTCCTCGTCCAACTCGCCCGCCTCGCGGTCGATGCGTTCCTGCTGCTGTTCCAGCTGCCGCGCCTGGTCGCGCAGGCGCTGCACACGGCGCTCGCGGTCGTCGATCTGCGCCTTCTGTTCGCGGATCTGCCCGTCCAGTGCCTCGCGCCGTGCGCGGGTGGCCGCGATGGTCTCGTTACGCTCTTCCAGCCCGGCCTGCAGCCGGCTCACCTGGGTGTTCAGTTCCTCCTGGCGTTCCTGCAGCTCACGCGCGAGGCGGACCCGCGCCACCGCGCCGCTGGCGCCACCCTCCAGCGTGCGATGGGCGACCCAACCCGGCCCCAGCCAGGTGCCATCCGGGGTGATGACGCTCTCGCCCGGCCCCAGCGTGGGCACCCGCGCCCGCGCCGCGTCGGCGTCCTCCGCGCAATGCACCAAGGCGAGCCAGGCGGTGACGACCGGGGAGCCCTGCACCTGCCCGGCCAGACGCCCCGTCGGCACCTGCGGCGTGTGCGACAGGCCCGTGCCGACCAGGCGCAGCATCGCCTCGGGGAGATCCGACGCGGTCTCCGGTAGATCGGTGACGGCGGCCTCCAGCCAGCTGCCCAGCACCATCTCCACCGCGGTATCCCAGCCCTCGGCCACCTCCAACTGCTGCACCAGCGGGCGCGACAGGTCCAGCCCGTGCTCGCGCGCCCAGGCCTCGCGGCGGGCGCGGGTCTCCTGCGGGTCGTCCTCGCCGGCGAAGTGCTCCAGTCCCGCCAGGCGCCCGGCGACCTCGCGCGCCTCGCGTTCGGTGGCATGCAGGGTGTCCTGCTCCTCGCGCTGGGCCTGTTCGAGATCGGCCAGCGCGGCCTGCTGCTGGTCGCGTTCGCCCTGCAGCCCCTGCAAGCGCTCGCGCAGTCCGGTGAGTTCCGCGTCCAGGCGATCCGCCTCGGTGCCCGGGTGGGTCTGCGGCAGCGCCGCGCGTTCGGCCTCCACACGTTCCCGGCGCTGGGCGACGCGCTTGAGCAGATGCTCGGCATTGTCCATGCGCGAGCGCGCGAGCTGGGCGTTCTGGCGCGGCTCGGCGAGCGAGCGCTCCCATTCGGTGAGCGCCTCGCGGGCGGTCTGGTATTCGGTTTCGGCACCTTCGGCGGCGGCCTCCAGGCGTTCGCGCTCGGCCTCGGCGGTCGTGGCGGCCTCCTGGCGCTGCGTGCTCTCCTGTTCCGCCTGGGCAATGCGCGCCTCCACCGCCTGGTGTTCGCTGGCAGCGGCCTCGATGCGGCTTTCCAGCTGGCGCAGTTCGGCCTGTTCGCGCGCCAGTTCGTCCTCGGCATGGCGGATGGACTGCTCCAGGCGCGAGACCTCGGCGGCGCGGTCGTAATAGGCGCTTTGCGCCTGGGTGGTGGCCGCCTCCAGCTCGACCCGCTCTTGGCGTGCCTGCTCGGTGCCGGTCTGCGCCTTTTGGGCCTCGGCCTGGCTCGCAGCCAACGCCGTCTCGGCGTCGTTCAGGCGGGCGCGGCTGGCCTCCGTCTCCTGCTCCTGGGCCTGCAGGCGCAGCAGGATGGCCTCGGCGCGCTTGCGCCGGCGCTCGGCCGCCAGCGCCTGGTAGCGCTCGGCGGTGGCGGCCTGGCGGTTGAGGCGCTCGGCCTGCTTGGACACCTCGTCGCGGACGTCGTCCAGGCGTTCGAGATTCTCGCGGGTATGACGCACGCGGTTCTCGGTCTCGCGCCGGCGCTCCTTGTACTTGGAGATGCCGGCCGCCTCTTCCAGATAGACGCGCAGCTCTTCGGGGCGCGCCTCGATCAGCCGCGCAATCATGCCCTGCTCGATGATCGCGTAGCTGCGCGGGCCCAGACCGGTGCCAAGGAACAGGTCGACCACGTCGCGCTTGCGCGCGCGCTGGCCATTCAGGAAGTACTTGGACTGGCCGTCGCGGGTCAGCGCGCGCTTGACCGCGATCTCGCCGTAGCCGCTGTACTCGCCGCCCAGGCGGCCGTCGGAGTTGTCGAAGACCAGCTCGATGGAGGCCTGGCCGACCGGCTTGCGGGTGGACGAGCCGTTGAAGATCACGTCCTCGCTGGAATCCCCACGCAGGTGTTTGGCGGAAGACTCGCCCATTACCCAGCGCACCGCATCGATGGTGTTGGACTTGCCACAGCCGTTCGGCCCGACCACGCCCACCCGGTTGCCCGGGAGGACGAGGGTGGTCGGGTCCACGAACGACTTGAAGCCGGCCAGTTTGATTCGGGCGAGTCGCACGTTCGGCGCTATCCGCGGTCAGGAAACTCGGGGTTAGAATGGTACACGCTAAAAACTGTAACGTGACCCTATCCCGCCAACACTCGCGCTGCGCGATCCCCAAGCCTGTAGGAGCCTGCTTGCAGGCGAAGCTCCTGCCCACGCCTGATCGTAGCGAGGGTTCGCCTGCAAGCAGGCTCCTACAGGGCCGGGGTTGAGCAGTCGATCCATTTTCAGCACGAGAACCCGAACCATGCCCAGCCAGCCGAGCAAGACCCTGGAAACCTTCGACAACCCGGCCCCGGAGAACGATTTCGCGATCTATATCCGCGTCCCGGAGTTCACCTGCCTGTGCCCCGCCACCGGGCAGCCGGACTTCGCCGAGATCCATATCCAGTACGTTGCCGACGGCAAGTGCGTGGAGCTGAAGTCGCTGAAGAACTACATGTGGTCCTACCGCGATGAGGGCGCATTCCACGAGGCGGTCACCAACCGCATCCTGGCGGATCTGGTGGCGGCGACCAACCCGCGCTACATGCGCCTGACCTCGTATTTCAACGTACGTGGCGGGGTCTACACCACCGTGGTCGCCGAGCACCGCAAGCCCGGCTGGACCCCGCCGGAGCCGGTGCAACTGCCAGCGCCGACCCGCAGCCCGCTGGACATGAACGGCTGACCGAACGCGCGATGCACGCCATCGGCATCGACCTTGGCACCTCCGGCATCCGGCTCGCCTTGCTGGATCCGGAAGGTACGCGCATTCACACCGCACACCGGGCCCTACCCGCGTCCGTCGGGGGTGACGAACAGCGGGCGGAACAGAACCCCGCGCTGTGGTGGGCCATCGTGCGCGAGCTGCTGCGTGAAGCGGCCTCGCACCTGCACGGCGAGCCCGCCGCCATCGCGGTGGACGGCACCTCGGCCACCCTGCTGCGCCTGGATGCCGACGGACGCCCGACCCATCCGGCGTTGATGTACAACGATGCCCGGGCCACCGACATGCTGTCGGTGCTGGCCGGGGTCGCGCCGGCGGACTCCGCCGTGCACAGCCCCAGCTCGTCGGCGGCCAAACTGTTGTGGCTGCGTCGCCACGAGGGGCTCTCCGGCGTGCGCCGCGTCCTGCACCAGGCCGACTGGGTTACCGGGCGCCTGCGCGGGCGCTTCGACCGCATGGACGAGAACAACGCGCTCAAGCTCGGCTACGACGCGCTGTGGGGCGGCTGGCCGAACTGGCTGCAGGAGACCCTGGGCAGTGACGCATCGCTACTGCCGGAGGTGGTCCCGGCCGGCACCGTGCTGGGCCCGCTGGACCCGGAAATGGCGGAATCGCTGCATCTGAACCCGGCCTGCCGGGTGGTCGCCGGCACCACCGACAGCATCGCCGGGTTCCTCGCCTCCGGTGTGGACGACGACACCACCGGCGTGACCAGCCTGGGCTCGACGCTGGTGATCAAGCAACTGGCCCCGGAACCGATCTACGCCCCGGAACTCGGGATCTACAGCCACCGGCTGCTGGGGCGCTGGCTGGTGGGCGGGGCCTCCAACAGCGGCGGCGCGGTGCTGCGCCAGCACTTCGATGATGCGGCTCTGGAGCGGCTGAGTGCCGCGATCGACCCCGAGACCGACAGCGGGCTCGACTATCTCCCCCTGCCCCGCCGCGGCGAACGCTTCCCGCTCAACGACCCCGAGCTGCAACCCCGCCTCACCCCCCGACCCGAGGACGACGCGCGTTTCCTACAGGGACTGTTCGAGGGGATTGCCCGAGTGGAGCGCGACGGCTATGAGCGCCTGTCCGCGCTGGGCGCCCCGCGCGTTGAGCGTGTCGTGTCCCTGGGTGGCGGCGCCCAGAACCCCGTCTGGACGCGCATCCGCAGCCGGATCCTGGGATTGCCGGTGACCACGGCCGAGGACGACGATGCCGCCAGCGGCGCCGCGCGGCTCGCGCGCATCGGCGTGGGGCTGGAGCCGGGTTTCACGGGTTAACCGGCCAGGCCGAGAGGCTCGGCAATCGTCCGCTTTGGCCGGGGCTTCGCCTGCAAGCCGACCGCGATGCCGGGTGGGGGCCACCATTTCCATGAGGGGGATCTTGTGGGAACGGCCTTGTCGGCGAAGCCCCTGCCCGCGCCTTGTTCTGGCTAACAGCGCCGTAGGATGCGACGAGCGCAGCGAATCGCATTAATCACCGGGGGGGGGGCTGAGCAATGATGCGATTCGCTGCGCTCATCGCATCCTACGCTTGTTGTACGAGTCCGGCTTTGCCGTGGGCTTCGCGGCCAAGGCCGTTCCCACGAAACCCGTCCCACGATGTGCACTGCTATGACGCCGAGGGTGCGGATCGGTGCTACATTCGGGGGAGGCACCCAACAACAAGGGGATACGACATGCACTGGACGCGAATTCTCGGCATTGCACTGCTGGTGGGCGGCATCATCCTGCTGGTGATGGGCTATAACGCCACGGAAAGCCTGGGCGAGGAACTGCACCAGGAGTTCATGGGGCGCTATACGGACGACACGCGCATGTACCTGATCGCCGGCGGGATCATGTCCGTCGTGGGCCTCGTACTCGCGATCTTTGGGGTGCGCCGCTAAGGGCACATCCGTGCCCGCCGGCACCCTCCGCCTGACGCCGCTGCTCGCCTTCCTCGCGCCGTTTCGCGGGCTCGCGCGCGTATTCGAGCCGGGCCTGCGCGGTCTGGTGATCGGCCCGTTGATCATCAACATCCTGGTCGTGATCGGGCTTGCGACGGCCGCCGGGCTCGGCTTCGAGGCCCTTCTCGCGGCCTGGCTGCCCGGCGGCTGGGACTGGCTCGCCTGGCTACTGTGGCCCCTTTTCGCACTGGCACTGCTGGTGGCCTTTGGGGTCACCGCCGTCGCACTGGCGGCGATCATCGCCAGCCCATTCTCCGGACCACTGGCCTACCGCACCGCGCGTGGGCTGGGCCACGAGCCCCGCCAGCCGGCGCGCTCCTTTCTCGGCGAGATGGGACATGCCACAGGGACCGCATTGCGCAAAACCGGCTACTACGCCCTGCTGTTCATACCGGTCCTGCTGATCATCGTCATTCCGGGCCTAAACCTGCTCGCCGCCCTCGCCTGGTTCATCTTCGGCAGTTGGGTGCTGGCCGTGGAATTCATGGAGGCGCCACTGGCCAACGACGGCCTGACCTTCTCCGAAGTCCGGCAGACGCTGCGCGCCCACCGCCTGCAAGCCCTGAGCTTCGGCGCCGGCACCACGCTGCTGGCCATGGTGCCCGTGGTGAACCTGCTCCTGGTACCAGCCGCCGTGATCGGCGCGACCCACCTGCGCGTGCGCCTGCCCCAGCATTCACTCGCTCGCGAACGCCGGGACAGCGCCTGAGGTCCCGTCTAACCACAGCGCACACAGAGTGCACGGAGAAGATCAAAAGCCTTCAACAGGAAGAATCGACGAAGGGAAGAACGCGATGTGGGGTCGCCTGGATGGTGACATGAAATGCCAATCCAACCCTCTGGCCTGACGACCCAAGAACGCCACGTAGGATGCCTTGAGCACAGCGAAACGCATCAATCCAACAACACGGAGGCTCTGGGCCGCGACTCAGTCATCCCGGCCGCAAGCACCCCCTCGTCATCCCGGCCGCAGCGGAGCGGAGAGCCGGGATCTCCGGGGCTCGCCCCGGACGCGATGCCAGCCCGAGGAGATCCCGGATAACGGCTTCGCCGTTTCCGGGATGACATGAGGTGTTGGCGCGGTTCCGGGGTGACATTGGTGGGGGAAGGTGACGAGCGACCAGGATGCGTTGGGTGCGGCGAAACGCATCAATCCGGAATCTCTGGCTCCTGGGCCGCGACACGATGCGATTCGCTGCGCTCGTCACATCCTACCGCTATTAGCCGTATCTACTCCGCGTCCTCTGTGCCCTCTGTGGTGTAACCGCCCTGGACCTTCTTCGTGCCTTCGTGAGCTTCGTGGTGAATATGCCCTCGACCTTCAGGACACAGGCGCTGATTAGCCCAGTAGCGCGTCCAGTGGGTTGTCGTCGGGGAGCGGGCGCATGCGGCCCTCGCGCAGTTCCTGGGCCACACCCTGCAGGGAGTGGCGCCGGCTGGCGCCCAGATCCAGCGACAGGAACAGGTAGCCGCGGGTCGCCTCACCGCGCCAGACCAGGCCCATGCGGTGAAACTGCCCGGTTGCCTTGTCGACCACCTCGAACCATTCGCCGGTGCGGATCCGGCTGGCATCGAAAACCCAGGGATCGTCAAGATCGGTCAACAAGTCGGGGTCGTCATCCTCAAGGCGCACGGCCCGCCGCGCTTCGATGCGCGCCTGCGGATCGAAGCGCGGCTCGTCGGCGGAGGCCCGGATCCGTTGCAGATGGGCCTGCCCCAGGTGCTGCACGACCGCCTTGACGCGCGCCTCGTCGGCGCCATGCTCACGTGCGGTGGCCACGATGCGCTGCACCAGCGGATTCGCTTCCTGTGGGGTCGCCTGGTTGCAGATGGCCCGCACGAGCTCCTGCACCTGGCCATCCAGCACCTGCACAGCCGCCTCGTCCACTGCCAGCAGGTCCTCCCAGGCCTCGACGATCTGCTCGGCGGAACACTCCGGGAGCTCGGCCCCGGTCTCCAGTACGCAGACCGTCAGGGTGCGCCGGGCGCGGGCCGCGCGTTCCCTCTGACACATCGGCCCCGTGAACTCGGCCGCCTGCGCCTGCCAGTGTTCGTGTTCCGCGGCCACGGCGGCGGCCCAGTCGTCTGCCAGCGCCTGCGCCGCAGGTCGATCCAGATCATCGATCGCACGCCCCAGGTGTTCGATACTCCGGCGCATGGCTTCCAGGTAACGGCGGACCGTCTCCGAGTCCTCCGCGCTGACCTCGGGGCTGATCCGTACGCCCGTATTGATCAGGCTACCAACCCATTCGCGCAAGGGGTGCCCGGGGTCGTGGAAAAATTCGAGATCATGGCTAACCGCACGCACCAGTAGCGGCTGCAGCTCCAGCATCATCGCGCGAAACGCTGCATGGCAATCGAGGTGACGCGATACCTCGGCGAACACACCGGCCAGAACACTTTCGATGACGCTCTCGATCCGTGGTTCCGCCGTGGCTTCGCCCGCCACGGCGGCGGTCGCGGGGCCACCGTCGCCGCCTGCCGCAACTCCATGGCCGGATGGCAGCCAGCCAGCCGCCGCGGCCCACTGCAGCCAGTCAGCCGCACCAGCATCCGGGCCGGGCATCACAGCACCAGCGACCGCAAGGCTCCCTGCTCCGCCAACCGCAGGTGCGGCGCTCTCCAGCGCAGCCGATTCCGACGCCGTGGCGGGGCCCCCTTCCCGGGTGGCATGGGTCCAGCTCGCACGCGGTAACGCTCCGGGCAAGTCGCCCTCCGGGACCTCGGACACCGGCTCTCTGACCAGCCCGCAGGCCTCGACTGTCTCGACCACGAAGGCCAGGGTCGGTGCGGCCGTCCGGCCCAGACAACGCACGTAGGCTCGCATCAGGCCCAGCGTCATATCCGTCCGGCCGAACTGTTCCTCGGCCGACTCGATCAGGCGCTCGTACCAGTTCAGCGGCGACCACGGCGCCCAGCCGGGGTGCTCGAAGCGGTGATCCTCGCGCGCGGCCTGGAGGAACACGAACCAGGAGTAACGATTCTGCTCGCGGACCAGCCCTTCGAGCTTGTGACGCAGGGAACGGCGGGTGGACTGGTAATCGTCCAGGATTTGCAGGCCGGAGTTGTCATCGGCGTAGCTGGAACCGGAAAATTCATACTCGGGTGGGTAGGTTGTGGCGACAAAGTCACGCTCCAGGGCCTCCTCGAACTGGCGACGCAGCACATATTGATAACCTTGGAGCTGGTTCGCCCACTCCGCGCTGTCGGCCTCGTCACCGCCAGCGCACCACTCCTGCGCGACGGATTCCAGGCAGTGCTCAAGGTGATCGGTCACCCGCGGGACGATCCCGCGCACCAGTTGCTGGCGCTGGGCATCCGACAAACCGGACAGACCCGACCAGACCGCGGCCGGGTCCGCGGCCCGTGCTTCCCTGTCTGTATGCTCCCTGCCTGCCATCGATGAGGTGTCCTCGTATTGCTGCGTGGTGGCTCGCGTTAGTTCAGCGTGAGCCCGTCCACAGTGTACAGGCGCGATCAAAGCGGGGCATCCAGCGCAAGTTTCGCACCGGACAGGGAGCCCCTCGCTGAGACGTTCCCTAAAGGTCCAGCGGCTGCGTTCCCACCTGAACCATTTCGCCCTCGACACGCACGGGGAACCGGGTCAGTGGTTCCTCGGCAGGCGCGGCCATCACCTCGCCGGTTCGCAGGCAGAACTGGGCTTCGTGCATCGGACACGTGATGCAGTCATCGGCGCCGATCTCACCATCCGCGATGGGCACATCCTCGTGAGTACAGAGGTTCTCCACGGCAAAATATTCACCACCCAGGTTAAAGATCGCCACCTCGGTATCCGCTGTCTCCACCAGACGATGATCGCCATCCTGGATGGTCCCCACCGGGGCCACGTCAATCCATTCCGTCATCACGACTCCTTTGCTTCTGAAAACTCCCGGTATCGCCCCCCCTGCGTTGGCAGCTCAGGGAGACGCCCGCAGGGCCGCGGTCGCGGCCGCATCGATCTCGATCCGCCGGCCCTCTTCCGGGTGGTAGGAGAAGCGCCCCACCACCCGCAGGTTCTCGCCCAGGTGATCGCGCACCGCCGACCCAGGCTTGACCGCCACGCGGTTGATGGCGTCGTCTTCCAGCCAGTAGTGCTCCGGATCATCAAAACGATTCACGACACCCTCGGTTTCCACCAGTTCGCCATTGAAGGCCGGCGCGGATGCAGCCAGCTGTTCCAGGGTCACCGGCGATACGCGCTCGCCCCCGCAAGCCACCAGCAGGGCGGTCATCGCCAGCCCCAGCCACATGGCATTGATTCCTTTCAGCACTATTTTCTCTCCCAGTTGTACTCGCGGCGACTGCCGACGCTTATCCGGCTCCAGCCTACCGAAGCTGCGCCATGTCACGCCCATTCACCCCTGAATGACGGGCCTAAGAAAACCCGGATCCATTCGCGCGACGTCGGCCCCGTCGAACTTCACGAGCGCTATCGCTCGGAGGTGCAGGCTCAAGCTGACGGCATCACCGCCGTTACCCTGGACAGGTCAATCGCACACGCACCCGCGATCAAGGACGGCCCCACCAGTGAACTCTTCACGCCACCATCACCAGGCCCCGCAGACCTGGAACAACACCCCCTCCTCGCCGAAGGAATACCGACAAGGGACAGTCAGCCCCGGCCGGGACCATTCCATCACCGTTGCGCAGGAATCCCGGAGTACCGCGCAGGATGATGACTGGGTACAGCTCGCCAACGAAACCCTGAAACTGATCCGCCAGCTACGCATCTAGGGAAACACTGATCAATGTACGCACTCGCGTTGGTGCCCCCTGTTTTCCGAGACAAGGCGCGTCGCGCAGCGCCGTAGCCATTCTACGGCCAAGCGGCGCAACGCCGGATCGGGGAACAGGGGGCACCAACCCCACAGGGGCTCGACCGCCCGTTGTTGACGAAAACGGGCGCGCGCACTGCGTTGCTGCTCCCTTGTGCAGAGTGACTGCGCGGCAGTCGCCGCGCCTTGTTCGCGCGCAAAAGCGACTCGAGCGCGAGTGCGTACATTGATCAGTGTTTCCCTAGGGAGACCGAGGACGCTATTTCACGTTCTGAGCAAGCCAGCGATCCAGGGCATTGCCGAAGGCCTGGCGGTCGCGCGGGCCCAGCGCCGCCGGGCCGCCGGTCTCGACCCCACTGGAGCGCAGCGTGTCCATGAAGTCGCGCATGCTGAGGCGCTCGCGGATGTTGTCGGGAGTATAGAGCTCGCCCCGGGGATTCAACGCCTGCCCGCCGTTCTCGATCACATCCGCGGCGAGCGGGATGTCCGCGGTGATGACCAGGTCCCCGGTGCCAAGACGCCGGACAATCTCGTTGTCGGCCACGTCGAACCCGGCGCCGACCTGGATCGAGTCGATCAGCTTCGACGGCGGCGTGCGCATCGGCTGATTGGCCACCAGCGTGACCGGAACCCCCGTCCGCTTCGCCGCACGAAACAGAATCTCCTTGATGACCGCGGGGCAGGCATCCGCGTCGACCCAGATCTTCATGGTGCTCCTTCCCGAAAGCTCGCTGATGATCGGGGTGCAGGGTAGTCGTTTGCGGCGCCCGGCACATTTCCCCACCGTTCGGATTGGCGCCGGGGCGGTACACGTGCTATCTGCTTGGGAGACGTCAACCAACATGCTTGGCCCTTCCGGCCAAGCCTCGCAAGGAGCATTACATGGGCATTGAAGTCACCGGCATTCTGGGCCTGATCTGGCTGCTGATCGTGATCTGGGCGATCGTGCGGACCGCACAAAGCCCCGCGACCCCCGTAGTGAAAGTACTGTGGATCCTGATCCTGCTGTTTCTACCCCTGGTCGGTCTGATCGCCTGGCTGTTGCTCGGACCCAAGTAGGCCCAACCCAGGCACCGGGCGCTCACATCCGGCGCAGGAACTCCGCAAGGGTCGGCGCGTCTTCGCCCCCCTGACGCAGTCGCTCGAGTAGCGCCTCCTGGGGACCAAAACGGGCTACGTCATAGGCGGTTGCCTGCACACGAGACGCGGAGCCCGCCCGAGCGGGCCTGGCGGCCGACTCGTCCCGACCCTTCCAGCCGAAATCGGGCGGTGGACGGTCAGCCCCGGGGCGTCGACCCTCCTCGGCTTGCATGGTCGCCGGCGCCGCTACGTCTTGGGGTGCGTCCCTCGCGGGCGCAAGCCGCGCACGCAAACGGCCCAGCAACCCGGCATGGCCCTCCGGATCCGCCTGTAGCGCGTCCACCAGTGCCATCAGATCGATCGCAGGGCGGCCTGTTCGCGACCGGTACTGCTCGTGCATGGCGTCCAATTCCACCGCCAGCGCCTCGGGCTCGGAAGCCTCCAGAGCCGCGTCGAACGCCGCGCGCAAGCGCCCGAGCACACCCTCTTCGCTGCCCAAGCCGTCCGAGGCTTCCGAGCCGTCCGAGCCGTCCGAGCCGTCCGAGGCTTCCGAGGCATGGTCGACCGGGGGCGGCTCCGCAGCGAGCGCCTGGGCTTGTGGACGGGGGTCCCCCAACGACGTATGCGCAGCCGGATCATCCTGCTGCAGACGACGCCGCCAGAAAAAGCTGAATGCGGGCGCGTCTTCATGCGGAAGGCTGTCCTCCAGGGCATTCGCCAGACGCTGGAACGGACGCGCCGAGGGGTCATTCTCGGCGAACAGGGCGACCGGGTGCTGCAGTGTGACGGCCGAGCGGAGGCTTTCGTCGCGCTGGACGAAGCCGAGAAATTCGACTCGGGTATGCAGGTATTTCTCGACGGCATTGGCGAACCGCTGGAAGACGCTGCGGGCCTCGGCGACATCCGCCACCATGTTCACGATCACGCGGACATCCAGGGCCTGACGCCGCAACGCCAGCTTGAGCAGGGAGAACGCATCGGTCAGCGAGGTCGGTTCCGGCGTCAGCACCAGCAGGACCTGGTGGCCGGCCGCGAGGAAATCGAGCGTGGTATCCCCGATGCCCGCGGCGGTATCCAGCAGGAGGTCGTCGAAATCCGCCTCGATGTTCGCCAGTTCCTCCACCAGCCGCTGCTGATGCGCCCCGGAGAGCTCCGCGTATTCGCGGATGCCACTGGCGCCGGGGATGATCTTCAGGCCGTGCGGCCCTTCCAGCAGGATATCGCGGATTCCACATTCGCCCGCCAGGACCTCCGCCAGGCCCTGTTCCGGGCGCAACCCCAGCAGTATGTTCACATTGGCGAGGCCGGTATCGCCATCCAGAATGCCGACCCGCCGCCCGCGCCGCGCCAGCGTGATCCCCAGGTTCACCGCGATGCTGGACTTGCCCACCCCGCCCTTGCCGCTGGCCACGACAAGAACCCGCGGGCGCGCGGCGACCCCGGAACGGGTATCCGTCAAGGCGCTGTGACGGGACATCGCGGCTTCCTGCATGGCACTCATCGGCATTGGGAAAGAATGATGGCGAACTTACGGTCGGTCTACCCCATTCGGTGGCGCGGGGCAATACCACTCAGTATAGTCAGGAACCAGCGGTGATCCGACAGACTGCACCAAAGGTTCGGTTCCGGACACGCACACAGGGCAAAAGGCGCGGCAGGCCGACTGCACGCGACCGGGGAGCAGCATGACGAGCGTCAATACGGCAACGGACGGTCTACCGAGCCTGCCCCAGGCGCTCATCCCGGTGCTGGACGCCACCCAGGCCCATGAGGCCGATTTCCAGTCCCTGGCCCGGGCGATCATGCAGGACGCGGGCATGTCCAGCCGCCTGCTGCAGGCCGCCAACTCGCCCTTCTACTATCGCGGCTCCACCTGCCGCACTATCGACCGCGCCCTGTTCAGCCTGGGCCTGGATACCGTGCGCAGCCTGGCCCTGACCGCGTCGATCCAGCAGTTGTTCGGCGAGTTCGGACCCCGCCATCGCGGCTACCTGCGCACCATCTGGCAACGGGCGCTGACCACCGCCAACCTGGCACAGGTCCTCGCAACCCTCACCCGCTACCCGCGGCCCGAGGAGGCCTACCTCGCCGGATTGCTGATCGACATCGGGCGCCTGGTCCGTCTGGTCGGTGACGAGGGTCATTACTGGCCCATCCTCCAGTCCGCCGAAGACGACCCCCACCTGATCGAGACCGAGCGCACAACCTACAGTGAACACTACGGGGAACTGGGCGGGGCATGCCTCGAGGCCTGGGGGCTGGGCCCGTTCTTGGCCGACGCCGTGCGCTACCACCTGGAACCGGCCGAGCGCGTGCGCGACGCCCATCACCTGGTCAAGCTGGTCAACCTGTCGCATGCAATGGGCTGTCTGCCAGGCTCCGGCACACAGGATTCCGCGGCCGGGTGCAACGAGACCGCCCTGGCCGCGGCGGATACCCTTTTCGGCCTCAACGAGGGATTGACCCGCGAATTGCGCGGGCGCGTGGCCGAGGACGTGCGGCGAATTGCTGGATCACTGGAAATCGATCTGGGCGCGACCCGGACCACGGCGGATCAAAAGCCGGAGGAGACCGATCACGCGGCGGAGCGCGCTCTGGCCGCCCGGGTCCGTGATCTGACCGAGCTGGAACGCATGAATGGCGAACTGGCCAGGGCGGCCGACCTGCAGGAGCGTTGCACCGCGGCACGCCGCACCCTGTACCTGACGCTGGGCATAGACCACAGCCTGCTGTTTCTGATCGACCCGGATCACCAGTCCATCGCCGCCTGGGTGGAGGACGACGAGACCCCCGATTTCACCCTGCCGCTGTTACCCGGGCGCAGCCTGGTGACCGATACGCTGCTGGATCGCGAGATTCAGCTCCACGAGGAAGAGAACGCCGCCGGCTTGCCCGTGATCGACCAGCAACTGTTCCGGCTCTGCGAAGCCGAAATCCTGTGGAGCTTTCCGCTGCTCGCCGACGACCAGGAACCCGCGGGGGTGCTGATCCTGGGCCTTGCCCGCAGTCAGGCGCAGGCCCTGGAGGCCCGCTCGGACTTTATCGGCTCCCTCGCACGCGAGATCGCCCGGGCGCTGGTCGCCACACCCGAGCCGGCGGATGCCCCGGACGGCGCCACCGAGCAGCGCATCCGCGACACCGTGCACGAGGCCGGAAACCCGCTCAGCATCATCCAGAACTACCTGAGCGTGCTGAACCACAAGCTCGGCGAAGAACACGAAGCGCACCACGAGCTGGGCCTGATCAAGGAGGAAATCGACCGGGTCGGGCGCATCCTGCTGCGCCTGCGCGATCCGCAGGCTGCCGGGAACGAGGAGACCGGACCGGCCTCGCTGAATGCACTGGTCCGCCAGGTCGCCGATATCGTGGACGGCTCACTCTGTCGCACACGCGGCGTCCGCCTGCACCTGGATCTGACTCCCGCCGATCCACCGCTGTCGGCCCCCGCGGATCACCTGCGGCAGATCCTCATCAATCTTCTGAAGAACGCGGCCGAGGCCCAGGCATCCGGCGGGGAGATCAACATCGCCACCCGTGCCCCAACCACCGTAAACGGCCGCAGGGTTGTGCCCCTGTCGGTAGAGGACAAGGGGCCCGGGCTCCCTGCCGAGGTCCAGGCCGCGGCATTCGCGCCTGTGACATCGACCAAGGGTACAGGCCATGCCGGGCTTGGACTCAGCATCGTCAAACGCCTGACCGAGGAGATCGGTGCGGGACTCTCATTCACCAGCGGGAGCGCAGGGACGCGCTTCGAAATCGCACTGCCCCACGCATCACGGGGGTTAGCGAGCGCATCAGGGACGACGCGACAATGATTCGCTACTGACCACGAGACCCCGATGCCCGAACGCGACGCGCCGATCGACCCGCAATCCGTCAGAATCCTCATTGCCGATGATGATCCCGGCCTGCTCGAGAGCCTGCGCGGACTCCTGACCATTCAGGGCTACCCCGTGCGGACGGCCGCGGGGGGTGGCGCGGCCATCGAGGCCCTGCGCGAAAAGCACTACGACCTGCTGCTGCTCGACCTCACCATGCCGGAACTCAACGGACTGGACGTGCTGCGCTTCATGCAAGCCGCCGGGCTCGAGACCCTCACCGTGGTCGTCAGTGGCAACAGCACGGTGGAGGATGTCGCCGGCGCGCTGCGCGAGGGCGCCCACGACTACCTGAAAAAGCCCTACGAACCCGCCGAGTTACTGGCCACCGTCCGCAATGCCCTGCACCACAAGGCGCTGGAGGACGCCAATCGGACCATGCGGACCCGCCTGGAGAAGTCCGAGCGCCTGCACCGGGTGATCGTCAATAACTCCCCGGATATTGTCTTCGTTCTCGGCGCCGACCATCGCTTCCGTTTCGTCAATTCACGTGTACACGAGCTACTGGGCTATGCCCGCCGCGATCTGATCGACAGCTCGGTGTTCGACCTCGTCGAACCCGACGACCGCGACAAGGCGGAATACTTCTTCGAACAGGCCGCCAGCCCGCACCCCCACATCCGCTCGGTGGAACTGGCCCTGAAGCCCGGCACGCCTTCGCGCAGCCGCCGCTTCTTCGAGCTCGCGGTGTGGCCGTCCAGCAACAGCGACGACGCGGACAACGGCGAAACGCTGATCTACGGCACGGCACGGGATATCACCGACCGCAAGGAATCCGAGGCCTTCATCAACTTCCAGGCCTATCACGACCTCCTGACCCGACTGCCCAACCGGGCCCTGTTCCGCGACCGGGTGGATGTAGCCATCTCGCATGCGCACCGCTCGGGCACCCAACTGGCGGTGCTGTTCATCGACCTGAACCGCTTCAAGGTGATCAACGATTCCCTCGGTCACACCGTGGGCGACCGCCTGCTGCAGGAGGTCGCCCAACGGCTGCAAGCCTGCATCCGCAAGGTCGACACGCTGTCACGCTTCGGTGGCGACGAGTTCACGCTGCTGATCCCGGGACTGGCCAGCAACGAGGCCGCCATTCAGGTAGCCGACAAGATCCTGGAAAGCCTGCAGGCCCCTTTCAAGATCGGCGACCAGGAGCTGTTCGTCGGGGCCAGCATCGGCATCGCGATCTACCCGGATGCCGGCGACAACCTCGAGGCCCTGATCAAGAATGCGGATATCGCAATGTATCGCGAGAAGAGCAGCGGCAAGACGGGTGTGCGCGTGTACAGCCCGGACATGGGCGGCCATCCGCCGCGGCGACTGCAACTGGAACAGGACATGCGCCGCGCACTCGAGCGCGACGAGTTTCATATCCTCTACCAGCCGCAGGTGGATACGGAAACCGGGCATATGGTGGGCGTCGAGGCCCTGATCCGCTGGGATCACCCCACGCTCGGCCTGCTGGGCCCGGCCGAGTTCATCCCGGTCGCCGAGGAGACCCGCCTGATTGTGGATCTCGACCGTCTGACCCTGCGCACCGCCATCCGCGAAATGCAGCGCCACAGCCGCGCCGGCTACCCGGAACTGCGCCTGGCGGTGAACCTGTCGCCCGTGCTGGTCGAGCGTGACGACTTCGTCGAGGACTTCCTCGGCATCCTGGGCGAGACGGGCTTCCCGCCCGACCTTCTGGAGGTCGAGATCACCGAGAACCTGCTGATGAGCGACACCCCGGACACGGTGCACAAGCTGAACCGTCTCGGGGCCGCCGGCGTGCAGATCGCGGTGGATGACTTCGGCACCGGCTATTCGTCACTAAGCTACCTGCAGAAGCTGCCGATTCACACGCTCAAGATCGACCGCAGCTTTACCCATACGATCTGCCGCGAGGACGAGGCCTGCATCGTCAACGCGATCATCTCCATGGCCCGCGGGTTGCACATGAACATCGTGGCCGAGGGGGTTGAGACCGAGGCCCACCGCGACTATCTGCGCGACCTGGAATGCCCGATGGTTCAGGGCTTCCTGTTCGGCCAGCCGGCACCACTGCATACCCTGCTGGAAAACGAGGCACTTTTCGCCGCACCCACTACCTGCCAGTAGCCTCTCCGGCAACCCGGGAGACGCTGCGACTCCATTGCGTGTCCCTAGGGAAACACTGATCAATGAACGCGTTCGCGTTGGTACCCCAGGTTTTCCGAGACAAGGCGCGTCGTGCAACAGGTAGTGGTTCTACCTGTAAGCGGCGCAACGCAGGATCGGGGAACCTGGGGTGCCAACCCCGCACGTTATTGAAAGCAGGGGATCGGCCGCCCGTTGTTGACGAAAACGGGCGCGCGCACAGCCTTGCGGCTCCCTTGTGCAGAATGACTGCACGGCAGTCACCGCGCCTTGTTCGCACGCAAAAGCGACTCGAGCGCGAACGCGTTCATTGATCAGTGTTTCCCTAGGAATCGGCCGCGACCACCTCAGGCGCCGCATCGGCCAGGAAGCGGTGTCCCTGGCGCAGGCAGTAGCGCAGCCACTTGTACAGGAACCGGTTATGCCTCCAGCGGCAGACCAGGCCCGGGTGCCCGGTCAGCATCTCCGGCGCGCGGCCGTCGCCCATCGTGCGGCAGTGCAGTTCCAGCACCTCCGCCTGCCGCGCATCATGGAACATGCGTACGCGCATGTCCGGCTGTTGCCGCCGCTCGCCCTGGTGGTCGAACTGGTAGGTCAGGTGCAGCGTGGTCGTGTAGCGGGTGCGCTCCAGCACCTCCAGGTACAGATCCAGCGCACCCTCCACCCGCGAGACTGACCGCAACGGCTGGCGCTCGAGCTCGGGGCACAAACGCCGCAGTGCGAGGTAGTTCTCCTCGTACATCTCCATCAGCGCCGCAAAGCTCTCGGGCCTGGGCTCCAGATGGGACGGGGTCTTACGCTCCAGCAACATGTCGCGCAGTCTAACAGCACCGTTGCGCGGGACACCGATTGTCTGCATCCAGAGCAGGACACCCCCAGGGCTTTTTGGTAACGTCGGCAGGGGAGGTGCCGAGCAATGTTGTACTCGCACGCGTTGGTGTCTATGTTCTCCGAGACCCGACCCAGCACGCAGGTGCTACCGGCCCGTTCTTGTCCTCATCAAGGCGCAACACAGGACTGCGGAACACGGGGCCGCAACCTCACAGGCCATCGAAAAACGGGGCTCGGCCGCCCGTGCTGGATGAACACGGACCCGTTGCCCGCAAGACGGCTCCCTTGTGCCGAGCGACTGCACGCCAGTCACCACGCCCTGTCAGGCCACAGAATCGACTCGAGCGCGAGCGTCCGCATTGCTCAGCGTCTCCCTGGACAACAAGGATGAGCGCCCCATGGACATAAGTGTCGTCACGACCCAGCCCTTTCCCGATCAGAAACCCGGCACCTCCGGTCTGCGCAAGCGCGTCCGGCAATTCCGCCAGCCGCACTATCTGGAGAATTACATCCAAAGCGTCTTCGATGCCTGCCCGGATCTGAAGAACGGGGAACTGCTGGTCGGCGGCGACGGGCGCTTCCACAATCGCGAGGCGATCCAGGTCATCCTGCGCATGGCCGCAGCCAACGGGGTGCAGAAGGTCGCCATCGGGCATGGCGGACTGCTGTCCACACCGGCCGCTTCGCACCTGATCCGGTCTCGTGGGGCCACCGGCGCCCTGATCCTGTCCGCCTCCCACAACCCGGGCGGGCCGGAGGGGGATTTCGGCATCAAGCTCAACACCGCCAACGGTGGCCCGGCCCCGCACGCGGTGACCGACGCGATCTTCGAACAGAGCACCCGCATCAGCCATTACCGCATCGCCAACGGCGCAGAGCATGTCGACATCGATCATCTACACGCAGTACAGATGGGCGACATGGACATCGAGGTCGTCGACCCCGTGGGCACCTACGCCGACTACATGGCCACGCTGTTCGACTTTGACCGCATCGGCGAACTGCTGCGATCCGACCATTTCCGCATGCGCTTCGATTCCATGCACGCAGTTACCGGCCCGTACGCCGAAGAGATCCTGGTCAACCGCCTCGGCGCCCCGGCCGACACCATCCTGCGCGCGGAACCGCTGGCCGACTTTGGTGGCCGTCACCCGGACCCGAATCTGTCCCATGCGCGTGAGCTGAGCGAGGCCCTGTTCGGCCGGGACGCCCCGGATTTCGGGGCCGCGTCGGACGGCGACGGCGACCGCAACATGATCCTCGGGCGCCGGTTTTTCGTCACGCCGTCGGACAGCCTCGCCATCATGGCCGCCAACGCCCATCACATCCCGGCGTTCGCCGACGGCCTGAAGGGCGTGGCCCGCAGCATGCCCACCAGCCAGGCGGTGGACGTGGTCGCCGAGAAGCTGGCCCTCCCCTGCTTCGAGACCCCCACCGGCTGGAAATTCTTCGGCAACCTGCTGGACGACGGGCGCATCCGCCTGTGCGGTGAAGAGAGCTTTGGCACCAGTTCCGATCACGTACGCGAGAAAGACGGCCTGTGGGCCGTGCTGTTCTGGCTGAACCTGCTGGCCGTACGCCGCCAGTCGGTCGAGGAAATCGTGCGTGATCACTGGCGCCAGTACGGCCGCCACTACTACACGCGCCACGACTACGAAGCGGTGGAGAGCGTGCGGGCCGAACAGGTGATGGCGCGCATCCGCGAGCAGCTATCCGTGCTGCCGGGCCAGTCCCTGGCCGGCATGCGCGTCGCCCAGGCGGACGACTTCGCCTATCGCGATCCGGTGGACAACAGCCTGACCGAGCACCAGGGCCTGCGGGTACTGTTCGAGAGCGGTGCCCGCATCGTCTTCCGCCTGTCCGGCACCGGCACCGAGGGCGCCACCCTGCGCCTGTATATCGAGCAGCACGAGACCCATCCCGAACACCTCGATGCCGACCCCCAGGAACTGCTGGGACCGCTTATTGCCGCCGCATCGCGCCTGGGCGACATCCCCGGCCTGACGAGACGCCAAGGACCCGACGTCGTAACCTGATCGGTTGCGCGTGCCGGTCCCATGGACGTCATTGCCACCCGGCAACGCTGGACGCACGGCTATGCGTTCGTGCTCGCCGCCACCGCCTCGGCGGTGGGGCTCGGCAATATCTGGAAGTTTCCCTACATCCTCGGCCAGAACGGCGGCGGCGCATTCCTGCTGATCTATCTCGGCTGCATCGCCCTGATCGGGATACCGGTGATGATGGCCGAAGTCATGATCGGCCGCCGCGGCCGCCGCTCGCCTGGATATGCCGCCCTGGCCGTGGCCCGCGAAAGCCGTGCCCACGATACCTGGGCCATCGTCGGCTGGATCGGCATCCTGGCCTTGTTCCTCATCATGACCTTTTACGTCGTGGTCGCCGGATGGGTCTTCGCCTATGTACCTCAGGCCGCCAGCGGAGCCTTCGCAGGTGCCAGCCCGGGCGAGGTCAGCGTCACCTTCCAGGCGATCACCACATCGGGTCCGGGAATGCTGTTCTGGACCACGCTCGTCATCCTCGGCACCTGCGCGGTGGTGGCACTGGGACTGCGGAACGGGCTGGAACGCTGGGCCGGCTGGCTAATGCCGCTCCTGTTCGTGCTGCTCCTGGTTGCGATGGGCAGCGCGATGCTGATCGGCGATGTGTCGCGGGCCCTGGAGTTCATGTTTTTCCCGGACTTCGCGGCCCTGGACAGTCACAGCATCCTGATCGCGGTCGGTCACGCGTTCTTCACCATGACCCTCGCCTCCGGGGTCCTGATGATGTTCGGCGCCTATCTGCCGCAGGAGACCTCCATCGCGGGCACCGCCATCGGCGTCGCAATCGCCGATACCGCGATCGCGCTGTTCGCGGGGCTCGCAATCTTTCCGATTGTGTTCGCCTACGGCCTGGATCCCGCTGCCGGCCCAGGCCTGATGTTCGAGGCGCTGCCCCTGGCACTGTCGGCGATCCCGGCCGGCGTGCTGCTCGCCACCGTGTTCTTCGCGGTCCTGAGCATCGGGGTCTTCAGCACCATGCTGGCCAATGTGCAGGTCTTCGTGCACCTGCTACGGGAGCGGTTCGGGATGCATCCGGCGGGGGCGGCGATGGTCTCCGGGCTCGCGATCTGGGGGCTGAGCCTGGTCACCATTGCCTCGTTTACCGGTGCCGAGTGGGCGCAGATCGAACTGACTCTCCTGGGCCGTGAACTGCCCACGCTCTACCACCTGATGGAGCATGCCTCCATCAATATCCTGCTGCCCCTGAGCGGCTTGCTGATCGCCCTGTTCGCGGGCTGGGTGATCCCCCGCCACATCGCCACGATGGAGATGGGACCGAACCGAACCGCCTACCCCCTGTGGCGCGTCATCATGCGTTATCTCGCGCCCGTGGCCCTGCTCGGACTGTTCTGGCAGCTGTCGGATCTGGGAGGTCATCTACCGCTAGCCTGATCTCCGCTGCACGTTGCGGCTCCAGGCATCGTTAGAATACGCCAATGAATGATGAATGGATCATCACCCTGGAGATCGCCGCCACCCTGTTCGCGGGACTCGGACTCTTCTTCGTCGGCATCCGCCTGATCAGCGAACATCTGCGTCAGCTGGCGGATCGGCGCCTGCGCACCCTGGTCGGACGGGCGACCGGAAGCGATCGTTCGGCTGCCGCGCTGGGGCTGGTGGGCGGGGCCATCAGCCAGAGCATCCATGCCGTAATCTTCGTGCTGATCTCGCTGGTGAAGGCCGGTGTGCTGGATGCACGCCGCGCCCAGCCGGTCATCAACTTCGCCAATCTCGGGACGTCGCTGCTGGTACTGATCGCCGCGCTGGACCTGACCCTGATGGTGTTCATGCTGGTCGGCGTAACCGGCCTGTTGTTCTATTTCGACCGCGACCAGTCTGCCCGCCTGCGCCATCTGATCCGCGCCCTGCTCGGCATCGGGCTGCTGTTTCTGGGTCTGATCTTCATCAAGGAGGGCGCCAAGCCACTGGCCGACCTCCCCTGGATGACCGAGCTGATGTCCCTGTCGGCGCAATCCCTGCTGATCGCATTCGTAACCGGCCTGGTGTTCGCGGTCATTGCCCACTCCGCCTCCAGCATCACCATCGTGACCATGGCGCTCGCCGCCAGTGGTGTGATCGATCTGGAGTACGGGTTGATGGTGGTCTACGGCGCCGGCTTCGGTACCGGCATCAGCACCCTGGTGCTGGCCGCCTCGCACAAAGGGCTCGGGCGTCAGCTGGCGCTCTACCAGTTCATCCTCAAGGCCATGGGGTTGGCCTTGCTGCTGCCCCTGTTCTGGATCGAGTTCTACGGCGGCATCCCGCTGGTCGCGGCCCTGCTGGCTGCACTCCCGGTCGGGGTCGGCTTCCAGATCGCGTTGTCCTATGTGCTCTACCAGATTGCCTGCGACGCGGTCATGCACCCGTTCCACCACCGCGTCGCCGACTATCTGGAACGCAAGGCGCCACCCACTGCGGAGGAAGCCCTGGGCAAGCCGAAGTTTCTCTACGCCGGAGCCCAGAACGACGCGGGCAGCGCCCTGGTGCTGGCCGAACAGGAGCAACTGCGCCTGCTGCGTCATCTGCCGGAATATCTCGACGGCGTGCGCGACGAGATCACGCAGCCCCACCACGACCGCGTGAGCCTGCAGCGCGGCGGGACCCAGGTCGCGGACGCGACCGCCCAATTCCTGGACGAGATCCTGTCCGGCGCCCTTAGCGGTGACACCCTGGACCATGCGATCGTATTGAAGAGCCGGAACGAATTGATCGCGTCGCTGCAGGAGACCCTCAACGACCTGGTCATCGAAGTCGAACGCGCGCGCACCGGCGAGGACTCTGCCGAGGCGCGCGCGCTGACCCATGGCCTGGTCGAGACCCTCCACATGATGCTGCTGACCCTGAACGATGCAGCACGCACCGGGGATGCCGACGACATCCAACTGCTGCAATCGCTGACCCACGACCGCTCGGAGCTGATGGACTCGATCCGGCGCCGCCTGCTGAGCAGCGGCGAGCTGGTCGGCAGCACCCGCGACGCGGTGTTCGGCGCCACCAGCTTGTTCGAGCGCGGGGTCTGGCTGCTGCGCCGCTATTCCCTGCTGCTGGCCTCTCCGGAGGGCACGCGCTACGAGGCCGCCGGGACCGCCGCCGCCAGCGCGTAGATCACCACGTGCCCATTCATGCTCGAACCACCCGCGCCCGAGCGGTCATCGCGCTCGACGCCCTGGGTAGAAACGATGCTCTTTGGGTGGGCAGCGGCCTCGCGGGGGAATACCCGGCGGCAACGGAAACGCACCGATAGGCAATGCCCCGTCGACCCAGGCGACGACGTTCGTTCGGGGAACGCCCGTGACGACGCGAAACGCGTATCAGCCCAGGAAGCTGCTCAGGCGCTGGATCGCCTCGCGCAGGCGGGGCTCGGACTGGGTGTAGGCGATCCGCAGGTAATCGCGCCCCCGGGTCGGGCTGAAGTCCGTGCCCGGGGTCAGGGCCACCCCCGTCTCGTCCAGGATGCGGGCACAGAGGGCCTCGGAGTCGGCCCCATGCGCGCGGCAGTCGGTCCAGATATAGAACGCACCTTCCGGCCGTGCCTGCACTTCCAGGCCGAGACCGGGCAACGCCGCGAGCAACACATCCCGGCGCGCCTTCAGTTCCTGGACCTGGGACTGCAGCAGGGCCTCGGTTTCCGGCGTAAACGCCGCATGCGCGGCGGTCTGGGCGACACTACCCGGCGCCACGAAGAGGTTCTGTGCCAGACGCCGCACCGGGTCCACCCAGGGTTCGGGTACCACCATCCAGCCCAGGCGCCACCCGGTCATCGCGAAGTACTTGGAGAACGAGTTGATCACCACCACATCGGGAAAGCCCGCGGCCGCACTGGGCTCCGGCGACTCGAACACGATCTGGGCATAGATCTCGTCCATGATCACCAGCCCGCCGCGCTCACGCACCACCTCGACGATCGCGGCCAGCCGATCGCGCGACAGGCAGGTCCCGGTCGGATTCGCCGGCGAGCCCAGCAGGACCGCCCGAGTATTCGCACCCCAGGCAGCGGCGATGGACTCGGCGGTCGGCTGGAACGCATGTTCGGCCTGCACCGGCAGCCCCACCGGCGTCGCCCCGCGCGCGGTGACGAACTGGCGGTTGCAGGCATAGCCCGGGTCCGGCAGCAGGACCTCCTCGCCCGGATTCACGCCCGCCGCCAGCGCCAGCAGGATGGCCGCGGAGGCCCCGGCGGTAATCACGATCCGTTCAGGATCCACCTCGGCGCCATGGCGTCGCCGGTAGTCTGCGGACAGCGCCTCCCGCAGGGCCTGGGTCCCGTGTGCGGGGGTGTAGCGGGTATCCCCGTCTGCCAGCGCGGCGCGCCCAGCCGCGATCACCGGGGGCGGTGTCGGAAAGTCCGGCTCCCCCACTTCCAGGTGAATAATATCGCGCCCGGAGCGCTCGGCCGCCTGGGCCCGGGCCAGGATATCCATCACGCGAAACGGTTCGACGACCTCCGCGAACGCCGACAGCGCCGGGGCACCGGTCGAATTGGCGGGGGACTGCGAGGACACGCCGATGATCAGCGGCGCACGTGCCGCATCAGGCGCTTGCGCTTGTACTGCTGTCTCGGCGTGAGCTTGTTGCGCCGGCCCGCGTAGGGGTTGCGCCCGGAACGGAATTCGAGCCGCAACGGTGTCCCGACCAGCTTGAGCTGCTTGCGGAAGAAGTTTTCCAGGTAACGCTTGTAGCTCCCGGCCAGCGCATCGGTCTGATTGCCATGGATCACGATCACCGGCGGGTTCTGACCACCCTGGTGCGCGTAGCGCAGCTTGATGCGCCGTCCGCTGATCATCGGTGGCGCGTGTTCCGCCACCGCGGCCTCCAGCAGGCGCGTGAGCTCCGGCGTGGAGATCTTGCGGAAGGCACTGGCGTGGGCCTCGCAGACGTCGTCCAGCAGATGCCCGACATTGGTGCCGTGCAAGGCCGAGATCAGGCGCATGCGGGCAAAATCGACAAACCCCAGGCGCCGGTCCAGTTCGTCGCGGATACGCTCGCGCGCGTGGTCGTCCAGGCCGTCCCACTTGTTCACGGCCAGCACCAGCGAGCGCCCGGCCTCGATCACCATCCCCAGCAGGTGGGAATCCTGATCCGACAGCCCGGCATGGGCGTCCACCACCAGGACCACCACGTGGGCGGACTCGATCGCCTGCAGCGTCTTGATGACGCTGAATTTCTCGATCACCTCGTGGACCCGGCCACGGCGGCGTACCCCGGCGGTATCGATCAGGGTGTACTCCTGACCGTCGCGCTCGAACGGGACAAAGATGCTGTCGCGGGTCGTACCGGCCACTTCCGTGGCCACCACGCGCTCGTCGCCCAGGATACGATTCACCAGAGTCGACTTGCCAACGTTGGGGCGCCCGACGATCGCCACGCGAATGCCCGGCCAGTCATCCAGCGCCGCCTGTTGTGACGCCTCGTCGAGACCGTCACTGGCTGCGTCGTCGTCTTCGGCATCTTCACTGGCTGCACGGCGTGCGGCCGCCACGTCCTTGCGCACCGCCTGCATCAGGCCCTGCACGCCACGCCCGTGTGCCGCGGCAATGGACGTCACCTGCCCCAGCCCGAGCGCATAGAACTCCGCACTGACGGAATCAGCATCCAGACCATCGGTCTTGTTCACCACTACACGCGCCTTTACACCGGCGCCGCGCAGCTGATCGGCAATCGCCTGGTCCTGCGGCGTCAGGCCGTCACGGGCATCCACCAGGAACAACACATGATCGGCTTCGGCCACCGCGCGCTGGGTCTGCTCGGCCATGGCCCGGTCCATCTGCGCGCCCTCGCCCGAAAGCCCGCCGGTGTCCACGACCAGATAGGGAAAGTCGCCGACCTTGCCAATGCCGTACTGGCGATCACGCGTCAGTCCGGCGACGTCCGCCACCAGGGCATCGCGCGAGCGCGTGAGCTGATTGAACAATGTGGACTTGCCGACATTCGGCCGACCGATCAGGGCGATAACCGGAATCATCTGCGGCTGCGCCCTGCGCGGAGAACCCGGTGCCCTGGAACCTTGTGGCTCACTCGTCACCCCGGATTGAGGGATTCACGGCCGTCAGCTGCCCGTTGTCGGTGACGACATACAGCGTGCCGTTCACCAGGGTGGGACGCGTAACCACGGAACCGGAACTGGCGCGCAGCCGGGCGACAATGCGCCCGTCCTCGACGTCGATCCAGTGCAGGTAGCCCTCATAGTCACCGACGATGGCGTGCTGGCCCACCACCACCGGCGCGGTCACACCGCGCAGGCGCAGGCCATCCATCTGCCACAGATCACCACCACTGCGGGGTTCCAGGCCCCACAGGTGGCTCTCGGCATCGGTCACGACCAGGACATCGGAACGCGTATCCACATCCCCGCCTTGATAGGAAGAAAAATCACGGACCCAGAAGATCTCGCCGGAGTTGAGATCCAGCGCCGCGAGCCTGCCCTGGTAGGTGGCCGCAATGGCAGCGCCGCGATACATCGGGATATGCCCGTCCAGATCGACCATGCGCTCGACCTCCGTGCGCCCGGTGGGGACCCCCAGGGTGGTCTCCCACAGCACGTTGCCGCGGTTGAGCCCCAGCATCAGCAGGCGGCCGTTGTCGAACCCGGCCAGCACACGGCCGGAGGTGATCTGCGGGCGCTGGGCCCCGCGCAGGCTCAGCGAGGGCGTGGTGCGCAGCGCGGTCCACTGGGTGGCGCCGGAGTCGGCGTCCAGGGCATGGATACGGCCGTCGTTGGTACGCACGATGACCAGCCCGCCGGACACGTCCGAGACTGCCAGCACCTCGCTGGAGAGCGCCGCACGCCAGCGTTCGCCATCGCCGTCCAGATCGACGCCGATGGCGTAGCCGTCCAGCGTGCCGACCACGGCAAGGCCGTCACCGACGCCGACCCCCGCGGAGACCCGGGCATCATCCAGGCGCACCTGCCAGCGCTGGCCGCCACCGTCGGGATTCAGACCGGAGACCCGCCCGGCGGCGTCGCTCATCACGACCAGGTCGTCGGTGATTCCAGGATAGACCTGCCACAGGAAACGCTCTCCACCACTGCCCACCGAGCGCGACCACAGCCGCTCCGGCTGCGCTTCGGCCTCGAACTCCGGCAGGTCCGCCGGCGGCTCGGTGGTATCGCGCGACCACAGACCGCAGGCGCTCAGGGACAGGATCAGCGCGCTGGCAATCAGCAGGCGCACGACCGGACTCGCAAGGGAAGGCACAGACATCAGGCGACGGGTCCTCTAGACGGAAAGTTCTTCGTATTTCAGACGCAGGTACTCGGGGCTGTGCCCCGCGTCCAGTGCAGCCTCGTAATGCTCGCGGGCCCGCTCGCGATCGCCACGGGCGCGGGCCAGATCCCCTTCGAGCTCGCGCTTCAGCCCCGTGAAGGCATCACTGCGAACGTCCGCCAGGGTCGCCTCGGCGTCATCCAGGCGCTCGGCCAGGATCATCTGACGCGCAAGGCGCAGCGTCAGCACCTCGCGATAGCCGCGATCGGGGGCCGCGTCGCGCGCAGCCTGCAGCGCGTCGATCGCGGTGTCGGTGTCATCCTGAGCGATCGCCACATCGGCCCGGTAGACCCAGGCAAGCGCGCGGTAGGGCGTACCCCGTCCCTGTTCGATCACCGCGTCGGCCAGTTCCAGCGCGCGATCGGTCTGGCCGGTCTGACCGGCGACCTGCAGGGCCTGATACATCTCGGAGGACACCTGGGCGCGCGATTCCTCGCGATCGCTCCACCAGTTCCAGCCGAACAGGCCGCCGACCCCGAGAACCAGGCCTGCCACAATCGCCATGCCGTTGTTCGCCCACCACTGCTTGATGCGTTCGGCTTTTTCTTCGTCGGTGAGATAACTCATCGTGTTCTCTATCCTTGCGTTGACTACGAGCGCTCTTGCAGAGCCGTGCGCAGATGGTCGGCGAGGGCTGCACGGTCGACGGCCACCTGCTCGCCGCCCTGCGATCTTAACGGCTTCACCGTGACGGTGCCTGCGGCATGCTCGTCGCTACCGAGCACCAGGGCATAATGCGCCCCCAGACGATCGGCACGTTTCATCTGCGACTTGAAGCTGCCGCCACCACAGTGCTGGACCAGTCGCAGCCCCGGCAATTCGCCACGCAGCTGGTCCGCCAGTTGCAGTGCCGGGCCGACCAGTTCATCGCCGCCGACGATCAGGTAGGCATCCGGACCCGGCGCTGCCGGGGCGTCTTCGCGCGCCTCCAGCAGCGCAACCAGCCGCTCCAGGCCCATCGCCATCCCGATCGCCGGGGTGCCACGGCCACCGAGCTGTTCGACCAGGCCGTCATAGCGCCCGCCGGCGCAGACCGTACCCTGGGCACCGAGATCCTCGGTGATCCACTCGAATACCGTATGCGTATAGTAATCGAGCCCACGCACCAGGCGCGGGTTGTGCTCGTACGCAATGCCCAGCGCGTCCAGATGCGCGCACAGGGCGTCGAAATGGGCGCGCGACTCGGCGTCCAGATCGTCCATCAGGCTGGGGGCCTGCGCGACCACCTCGCGGGTATCGGGATGCTTGCTGTCGAGGATGCGCATCGGGTTGTCATAGAGCCGGCGCTGCGCCTCCTCGTCCAGGGCGTCACGATGCTGCTCGAAATAGGCGATCAGGTGGTCGCGATAACGCTGCCGGCTTTCCGGGGTCCCCAGCGTGTTCAGCTCCAGGCGCACATTCGAGAGCCCGAGCATGCGCCACAGCCGCGCGGTCATCGCCAGCATCTCGGCGTCGACATCCGGCCCCGACAGCCCGAACACCTCGACCCCAACCTGGTGGAACTGGCGATAGCGCCCCTTCTGCGGGCGCTCGTGGCGGAACATCGGCCCCAGGTACCACAGTCGCTGCACCTGGTTGTGCAGCAGCCCGTGCTGGATCCCCGCGCGCACGCAACTCGCGGTGCCTTCCGGGCGCAGGCTCAGGCTGTCGCCATTGCGGTCCTCGAAGGTGTACATCTCCTTCTCGACGATATCCGTGACGTCGCCGATGGAGCGCTTGAACAGCTCGGTCGCCTCCACGATCGGCATGCGGATCTCGTGGTAGCCGTAGCCCTCCACAACCTCGCGCAGGGTGGCTTCCAGATGCTGCCAGACATGAATGGACTCGGGCAGGATGTCATGCATCCCGCGGATCGACTTGATCGCTTTCATGGTGTCTTTTTGTTTGTACGTGATGGCCTGCCGGAAAGACCCGGGTTCAGCCTTCCAGATCGAAGCGCGCGGTGCGGTCGCTCCGGATATGCGTCTCGACGTCCACCGGCTCGCCATCCAGCGTCAGCGAGACCCCGGACGCGTTGCCCAGGATCACCCGGCCAGGCAGATCCAGGCGAATTTCCTCGCGGTCACCCGAGCTGAGCACGCCGGTCAAAACCACCTCGTCGGCGGCATCGCGGATCTCCACCCAGGAGGTCTCGCCGAATTCCAGCACCAGTTGCGCGCCCTCACCCGCCACCGGACCTTCACCGGAAGTCTCGATTACGGGGGAAGCATCCAGTGGGGCTGCGCTTTCGGCCCGCACGGGGGGCTCTGGCGTGACCGGCTCTTCCGGCACGGCCAGGCGTTCGGTCAGGGCCTCAGCCAGCACAGTGGATTCCGAGGATGCTTCCGGGGCACCGGCCGATCCCTCGGCACCCACCGGCTCCGGCTGGGTGCCCTCCGGGAGGGCCTCCGGCGCGGGCGTAGCGGGCTCCGGATCGGTGCTCCCGGCAGTCGACGGGCTGGGCCTTTCGGCGTCCGGGGTCTGGAAATCGGCGAGGCTCGGGACGGCATCCCGCGCCTCGCCCAGGTTCAGTGACGGCCACCCGGGCGTATCCGTGCGCTCGCTCCAGGCATAGACCCCAAGTCCAAGCAGGATCACGGCCAGCAGCAAGGCGAACCAGTAGATACCGCGGCCACGCCGACGCTGACGGCCGCGCGCGGAAGGAGTTGCGACGGCCCGGAGTTCGGGGTCGACCATCCCGTGGCTCTCGAAGGACTGAATCCACGGATCCGCGGCCACGCCCAGCTCGCGTGCGCAGGAGCGCAGATAGCCGCGCACGTACGCCGGTGGCATGTGATGAAAGCGATTGGCCTCCAGGTCTTCCAGGGTGCCGCGCCCGAGGTGGATGCGGCTGGCCAGGGTCGCGGTGTCCATACCGGCCGCCTCACGCGCCCGCCGCAGACTGGCGCCGGGCTCGTCCTCACCCCGGGGCGCCTCCGGTCCGGATGCCTCGGGGTGGTCCCGGGTGGTCAGACCATGCGCGGCGGAGAAGGACGGTTCCGGATCGGGGTCCGAACCCTCGGTGCGCAGGGAGGCGACGTTGTTCGTTGAATCATCGACATCCTCGACTCGCCCGAGGCCCGGTTCCTTGTCGCGTGGATCGCTCACCCTTCACGCTCCAGCCGGCGCAGCTCGGCCATCTCGTCGCTGTCCGGGTGATGGCGACTCAGGCGCTCGGCACACGCGTTGGCCGCGCGGCTGTTGCCCAGCGCGCTTTCGGCCTGATAGCACAGCAGCAGAGTCTCGGCATTCTCGACCCCCTGGCTGTCCAATCGCTGCAGGAAGGCCCGCGTCTGCATCGGCCGGCCGTCCTGATAAGTCAGCCGCGCCATTTCCAGAAGCGCGCGGGGATACTGCGGATTGAGTTCCAGCGCCCGGCGCAACTGCCGCTCGGCCTCCTCGGCATCACCCGCGTCCGCGTGACAGACGCCGGAGTTCATGTGGGCGATGTCGCGGCGATCGTAATCCGGATTCTTAATCGCCTTGGCGAACAACGCCTGAGCCTCGTCGAAGTCCTCGCGGGCGCAAAGCAACGCGCCCAGGTTGGTCTGCGCAAAGGGGTTGTCCTCGTCGCGCCGCAGGGCCCGGCGATAGTGTTCCTCGGCACGGTCCAGCTGGTCCTTGCGCTCGTAGATCGCTGCCATACCGATATTGGCGAGGACATAGCCGGGGTCATAGTCCAGCGCCCGCCGCAGGTTGCGCTCGGCCTGCTCGAACTCGCCCTCGCGCAGATAGCCGATACCCAGTTCGGCATGCACCTCGGCGGCATCCTCGCGTTCGCCGGAGACCGGTCGGTCGGCCGTGGCGGCACAGCCACCCAGCAGCAGCGCCAGGGTCAGAACCCCGGCGATGCGCAAACCCGCGCGTCCAGTCATGAAGCCCTCCGATCCGTCTGTGGCAACTCGGCATGCAGGCGGAACATGCGCATGCCACGATTGGTTCGATCCTCGACCTGCCCCACCAACTGCCCGCAGGCGGCATCGATGTCGTCGCCCCGGGTGCGCCGGACGGTGGTTACGTAGCCGGCCTTCTGCAGGCGTCGCTCAAAGGCCAGAACGGTGGCCTCCGACGGACGTTCGAACGGAGCCCCCGGGAACGGGTTGAACGGGATCAGGTTGATCTTGCCGGGAATACCCCGCAACAGCCCGGCGAGCTCGTTGGCGTGTTCGGGCTGGTCGTTGACGCCGGCCAGCAGGACGTATTCGAACGTCACGCCACTGTGGGCGTCGGTTGCCTCCACGTAGCGGCGGCAACTGTCCAGTAGCTCGGCGAGCGGGTACTTGCGGTTGATCGGCACCAGACGGTCGCGCAACGCGTCATTGGGCGCATGCAGGCTGACGGCCAAAGCGACATCGGTATGTGCGCTCAGGCGATCGAGGGCTGGAACCAGGCCGGAGGTCGAAAGGGTCACGCGGCGGCGGCTGAGACCGTAGGCATTGTCGTCGGTCATCAACTGACAGGACGGGACCACCGCATCGAAATTGGCCAACGGTTCGCCCATACCCATCAGGACCACATTGCTGACCGCGCGCTTGCGGCCGTCCGGCGCCGGGAGCCGCTGCATGGCCAGCCACACCTGGCCGATGATCTCGGCACTGGTGAGATTGCGGTTGAAGCCCTGCTGGGCCGTGGAGCAGAAGGTGCAGTCGAGCGCACAGCCGACTTGGGAGGAGATGCACAGCGTCCCGCGCCCGCCCTCGGGGATGAAGACGGTCTCGATGGCATTGCCGTCGGGGAGCCGCAGCACCCACTTGACGGTGCCGTCGGAGGAAGCCTTTTCCAGACCGATCTCGGGCACGCGGATCTCGGTCTCGCGTACCAGGCGATCGCGCAGCTTGCGCGACACGTCGGTCATCTGTCCGAAGTCGGTGACCCCGCGCTGATGGATCCACTTGATCAGCTGGGTGGCACGAAAACGCGGTTCACCCCACTGCGCCAGCAGCTCGACGAGCTGTTGGTGGCTGTAGCCCAGGAGATTCAGGGGGGTGGAGGATGCGTGTGCCATAACAGGGACCGGTTGGCTCAAGTCCCCTAGTGTACTGTGCCGAAGGGATGCCTGCCTACGGGGCCCGGTATGCGGTACAACCGGGCCCCGTAGCGCATGCGGGCCCGTTTATCGGGTACGCGGGCAGACGCCGTCGTCGCCAAAGAAGAAAGCGATCTCCCGCTCGGCGGTCTCCGGGGCGTCAGAGCCGTGTACGGCGTTCTCGTCGATGGACACGGCGAAGTCGGCACGGATGGTGCCCGGGGCCGCTTCCTTCGGGTTGGTCGCACCCATGATGTCGCGGTTCTTGGCAATGGCGTCCTCGCCTTCCAGGACCTGCACCAGCGCCGGGCCGGAGATCATGAACTCGACCAGATCGTTGAAGAACGGGCGTTCCTTGTGCACGTCGTAGAAGCCTTCGGCCTGCTCGCGGCTCAGGTGCATCATGCGCGCGCCAACGACCTTCAGGCCGGCCTTTTCGAAACGGCTGATGATGTCGCCGATGGCATTCTTGGCAACGGCGTCAGGCTTGATGATGGAAAGGGTGCGTTCAACGGCCATGGGGCGGCTCTCCTGGTACTTGGATTGAATATCGGTCGCTGGGCCCGGCTGCAAACGCGAGAACCCGCCGAACGGCGGGTTCCCAACGCAAGAAAGACGCGGACGCAACGTGCGGCGCGTAGTCTAGCGACCTGACGCCTTCACAGCAATCGACGGCCAAAGACCCGATTTCACCACGAAGCTCACGAAGGCACGAAGAAGGTCAAGGGCTTTTCACCACAGAGAGCAGGGAGGACACAGAGGCAACCAAGGAAATTAAGCAATTAGGATGCAGTTGAGCGTAGCGAAACGCATCAACTCGGGAACCGGGAAGCTCCGGACCGCGACATGATGCGATTCGCTGCGCTCATCACATCCTACCCTTCTTCGTTGGGTCTTCTCCGCGAACGCTGTGCCATCTGTTGTTAAAAAGGGTCTTGCCCTTCTTCGTGTGCTTCGTGGTCGATCCAAAAACCCGTCAGTCGTCGACGTCGGCCTCGTCCATCCAGGCAAGCTGGATCGCCTCGAGGACGCGCTCTCCCGAGCGCTCGGGGTCGTCGTCGAACTCCGGCAGGTTCATCACCCACTGGCGCAGATCCACGAAGTTGATATGGCGCGGATCGACGTCCGGGTGTTCGTCGGTCAGCTGCATCGCAATTTCCTGGGTATCGGTCCACTTCATCGCTTGGTCCTTGATCAGTGGTTCTCGGAGACCTGGTTAATGGTGTACTTCGGCAGTTCCACCACGAGATCACTGTCGGCCACAATGGCCTGACAGGAAAGGCGCGAGTCCGGCTCCAGCCCCCAGGCCTTGTCGAGCATGTCTTCTTCGTCCTCGGTGGCCTCACCCAGGCTGTCGAGGCCTTCACGCACATAGACATGACAGGTCGTGCAGGCGCAGGACTTCTCGCAGGCGTGCTCGATCTCGATACCGTTTTGCAGTGCAAGATCACAGATGCTGATGCCCGAAGGGGCCTCGAGGGAGGCGCCTTCAGGGCAGATTTCCTCGTGGGGTAGAAAGATTACCTGGGGCATGTTCTCAGTTCCCTGCGTCGTATTCGCTAACGTTGTGACCGGCGAGTGCCCGCCGGATGCTGTCATTCATGCGCCGCGCGACGAAGGCCTCGGAGGCCTGCTCGACGCGCTTGCGCGCGGCCTCGATCGTGTCCGGGTCGTCGCCCTTCTCGCGTTCGGCGCGCAGGGCATCGCGCGCCTGTTCGATCGTCTGGCGCTCCTCCGGCTCCAGGTAGCGATCACCATCGGTCTGCAGCGCGGCGTCGATCGCCTCCAGCACGCGGTCGGCCTCCACCTGTTCTTCGCGCAGGCGGCGGGCCTCCATATCCTCGCGCGCCGACGATGCCGAGTCGCGCAGCATCTGCTCGATCTCGGAATCGGTCAGCCCATAGCTCGGCTTGACCTCGATATGCGCCTCCACGCCCTGGGTCTGTTCGCGCGCGGTCACGTTCAACAACCCATCGGCATCGACCTGGAAGGTCACCCGGATGCGCGCCGCGCCGGCGACCATCGGCGGAATGCCGGACAGGGTGAACTGGGCCAGCGAGCGGTTGGCGTCCACCACGTCGCGCTCGCCCTGTACCACATGCAGGGACATCGCCGTCTGACCATCCTTAAAGGTGGTGAACTCCTGGGCCCGCGAGACCGGGATGGTGGTGTTGCGCGGGACAATGAACTCGACCAGGCCACCCATCGTTTCCAGGCCCAGGGACAGCGGGATCACGTCCAGCAGCAGCAGTTCCGTATCCGGCTTGTTGCCGGCCAGGATGTCGGCCTGCTGCGCGGCGCCAATCGCCACCACGCGGTCCGGATCGATCCCGGCATGCGGTACCCGACCGAAAAACCCTTCCACCGCCTCGCGCACCGCAGGCATACGGGTGGAGCCACCCACCAGCACGACCTCGCCAATCGCACCCGTCTCCAGGCCGGCATCCGCGAGGACCTGCTGGCAGGCCTTCATGGTGCGATCCAGCAATGGACGCGCCAGCCCCACGAGGGTTTCCCGATCCAGCTGGCCGGACCAGATGGAGCCGTCCGCGCGTACAACCTCGACGACAGTACTCGCGGCATCGGTCAGGGCCTCCTTCGCCTGGCGCGCGGCCAGCAACACCCGACGCAGGCGCTGCGGGTCGTTCTCGCCGCCCATCCCGGCCTGGTTCAGTAGCCAGTCGGCGATGGTGCGGTCGATGTCATCGCCGCCCAGGGCCGAGTCGCCGCCGGTCGCCAGCACCTCGAACACCCCGCGGCGCAACTGCAGTATGGAGATATCGAAGGTCCCACCGCCCAGGTCGTAAACCGCGATGGTGCTCTCCTCGCCCTGATCCAGCCCGTAAGCCACCGCTGCGGCCGTCGGTTCGCTGATCAGGCGAAAAACGTTCAGCCCCGCCAATTGCGCGGCATCGCGCGTGGCCTGGCGCTGGGCATCATCAAAGTACGCGGGCACGGTAATCACCACGCCCTCGAGTTCGTCGCCCAGGGTCGCCTCGGCCCGCTGGCGCAGGGTGTGAAGGATATCGGCGGACACCTCGACGGCGGTCTTGTCACCAGCGGCCGTCTCGATCCGCGGCACGCTGGACTCGCCGGTCTTGAGGCGGAACGGCAGCTCGCCGGACAGGCGCGCGACATCCGCCGCGCCGCGCCCGATCAGGCGCTTAACCGAGGCGATGGTGTTGTGCGGATCATCCGCCGCGTGCTCCGCGGCCGCATACCCCACGCTCACCGCATCCGCGGCGTAGTGGACCACCGACGGCAGGATATGCCGGCCCTGCTCGTCCGGCAGGGTATCCGCCTCGCCACTACGCACCGTGGCGACCAGCGAATGGGTCGTGCCGAGGTCGATCCCGGCCGCGAGGTGGCGCTGATGCGGCGCGGACTCGGCTCCGGGTTCGGTGATCTGCAATAACGCCATCGGGTGTTCGGCTCCTTCACATGGCCACGGATCAACCGCGCGCCAGGTTCTGTCGGGTTCGTTTCAATTCGTCCAGCAAGCGGTCGAAAAAGCGCAATTCCAGCACTCGGTCCTTGGCCTCGGGCGCCGGGGCCACTGGATCCTCCAGGGCATCCGCGACCTTTGCCCGTGCCTCGGCGCGGGCCTGCTCCAGCTCTTTGCCGGCGGCCTCCAGCGCGGCACCATCCCTGGCCGCCGCGGCCTCTTCCATGCGTTCGCGCCACTCGATCTGCGCCTCGATGAACTCGATGTTCTGGCTGGTATCGCGTTCCGGGTCGAACGCCACGCCGGTGCGCTCCAGCAGGTGCAGCGCACGGCGGTAGTCATCCCCGAGGATCGCGTAGGCCTCGTTCACGTCGGCCGCCACCGCCGCCGCCATGCGCCGGGCCTGGTCGCCCTGGCGCACAAAGCGATCCGGATGCAACTCTGCCTGCAGGCGGCGAAAGCGCTCGTCCAGCTGTTGCCGGTCCACCTCGAAGGCGACCGGCAGATCAAACTGCTCGAATGGGTCGTTCATCAAACCTCGGCCTCAAGAAGCACTGGTGACGCACTGACAAAAGAAAAGGGGTGGGACGACGACCAGCAATCGGCCGCCATGCACCACCCCGGATGCGATCGTCAGTCAGATACTGAAGCTTTCACCACAGCCACATCGGGCCTTCTCGTTCGGATTATTGAACTTGAACCCTTCGTTCAGGCCTTCCTTGCCGAAATCCAGCTCGGTGCCATCGAGGTACACGAGGGACTTCGGATTCACCACCAGCTTCACGCCGCGATCCTCGAACACCGTATCGGTGTCCTCGATATCGTCGGCAAACTCCACCACGTAGGCCATGCCGGAGCAGCCGGTCGTCCTGACAGCCAGCCGCACGCCCACGCCCTTGCCTCTCTTGTCGAGGAAGTTGTGGATCCTTTCGGCTGCGGGTTCGGTCACTGTAATCGACATAGCACCCTCAGGCAGACTTCTTCTCGGCTTCCGCGGCCTCGCCGTGGCGCTCCTGGTAGTTGGACACGGCCGCCTTGATTGCGTCCTCGGCCAGCACCGAGCAGTGGATCTTCACCGGCGGCAGCGCCAGTTCCTCGGCGATCTGGGTGTTCTTGATCTGGCTCGCTTCTTCCAGGGTCTTGCCCCGCACCCACTCGGTGAGCAGCGAGCTGGAAGCGATCGCCGAACCGCAACCGTAGGTCTTGAACTTGGCGTCCTCGATGATGCCGTCGTCGTTGACCTTGATCTGCAGCTTCATCACGTCGCCGCAGGCCGGGGCACCGACCATGCCGGTGCCGACCGTGTCGTCGTTCTTGTCGAAGCTGCCGACATTGCGCGGATTTTCGTAGTGGTCCAGAACCTTGTCACTGTAAGCCATGACCGTTCTCCTGTTGCGTGTGTACGCGTTGCGTTAGTGGTGTCGAGCGGACCCCTAGTGGGCCGCCCACTCGACGGTGCTCAGATCGACGCCGTCCTGGTACATCTCCCACAGTGGCGAGAGTTCGCGCAGCTTGGCGACCGCGGCGCGCACAATCTTGACCGTGTGGTCGACCTCTTCCACCGTCGTATAGCGACCGATGGAGAAGCGGATGGAGCTGTGGGCCAGCTCGTCGTTGCGGCCCAGGGCACGCAGGACGTAGGACGGTTCCAGACTCGCCGAGGTACAGGCCGAGCCGGAGGACACGGCGATGTCGCGCAGCGCCATGATCAGGCTCTCGCCCTCGACGAAGTTGAAGGACACGTTCAGGTTGTGCGCCACGCGCTGTTCCTGATCGCCGTTCAGATAGACCTCTTCCATGCCGTCGAGACCCGTCCACAGACGGTCGCGCAGCATGCGGATGCGCTCCAGCTCGGGGCCCATCTCGGCACCGGCGAGCGCAAAGGCCTCACCCATGCCGACAATCTGGTGCGGTGCCAGCGTGCCGGAGCGCATGCCACGCTCGTGGCCGCCGCCGTGCATCTGCGCCTCGATCCGCACACGCGGCTTGCGGCGCACGAACAGCGCGCCGATGCCCTTCGGGCCGTAGGTCTTGTGCGCAGAGAAGCTCATCAGGTCCACCGGCAGGCTGGACAGGTCGACTGCGACCTTCCCGGTCGACTGGGCCGCATCCACATGGAACACGATCCCGCGCTCACGGCAAAGGTTGCCGATCGCCTCGATGTCCTGGATGACGCCGATCTCGTTGTTCACGTGCATCACCGAGACTACGATGGTGTCGTCACGCATCGCGTCTTGCAGCTCCTGGAGGTCGATCAGGCCGTTTTCCTTCACACCCAGATAAGTGACCTCGAAGCCCTCGCGCTCCAGCTGACGCGTGGTGTCGAGCACAGCCTTATGCTCGGTCTTCACGGTGATGATGTGCTTGCCCTTGCGCTGGTAGAAGTGCGCGGCACCCTTGATCGCCAGGTTATCGGCCTCGGTCGCACCGGAGGTCCAGATGATTTCCTTGGGATCGGCGCCCACCAGCTCGGCGACCTGGCCGCGAGCGTTCTCCACGGCCTTCTCCGCGCTCCAGCCAAAGCTGTGACTGCGCGAAGCGGGATTGCCGAACAGGCCGTCCTTGGTCAGGCAGCCGGCCATCTTTTCGGCCACGCGCTCGTCAACCGGCGTGGTCGAGGAATAATCGAGGTAGATCGGCAGTTTCAGGTCACTCATTGCGCGTTAGCTCCTTTCCGCGGCCGCTTTGGCGGTCGCATGGCTTTTTCCGGTCGAGGCTTGCAGAGAGGCGCCGTGCATCACGACCTCCTGCACACCGTCTTTTTCCATTTGTTCTCGATGGCGCTGCAGTACGTCGCCCAGCGAACGGGTGCTGAGGAAGTCGTAGACCTGCTGACTCAAATCGGTCCACAGATCGTGCGTCAGGCAGCGCGAATCCTTGTTGCAGTTGGCCTTGCCACCGCAGCGGGTCATATCGACCGGCTCGTCCACGGCGACCACGATGTCGGCCACGCTGATCCCTTCCGGTTCACGGCTGAGGGCATAGCCCCCGCCCGGCCCGCGACTGCTGTTCACCAGCCCCTTGCGACGCAGCCTGGAAAAAAGCTGCTCCAGATAGGACAACGAAAGCTTCTGCCGCCGCGCCACTTCGGCCAGGGATACCGGCCCGTTGCGGGTGTGCATCGCCACATCGAGCATGGCGGTGACGGCGTACCGGCCTTTGGTCGTCAGTTTCATGGTTGAGTGCACTTGTCAGTCATTTGCCGGCAAGCTTAGCAATACCCGAGCAAAACGATCAAGTATTCCCTTGCTGTTTACGTTCTTGTTGGGTCGCCAAGTTCGGCGGAACCTCGCACTCGTCCGGCTCCAGACCTTCCAGATCACAGGCCTCCAGCGGGCCCGAATCGTCCTCGCCCAGGGCCTCGCCCGGATCGATACCGGCGCGCTTGAGCGCCTGGCAGGCCCGTTCCATGCGCTCGTCCAGGTCGTGTACGCGCTGCACGATGCGATGGATCGCGTTGGCCACCGGATCCGGCATGTCCCGCGACAGGCCGTAGGCATCGAAGCCCATGCGGTCCGCCATCTGCTGGAAGCGCGGATCGGGCTCGGGCCGCGGGCCCAGCACCCGGGCGGGGATGCCGACCGCGGTCGCCTCCGCCGGAACATCCTTCAGCACCACTGCGTTGGAGCCAATGCGCGCGTGGTCGCCCACGTGGATCGGGCCCAGCAATTTGGCACCCGCACCGATCACCACCTCGTTGCCGAGCGTCGGGTGGCGCTTGCCGCCTTCCCAGGTGGTGCCGCCCAGGGTCACCTGGTGGTAGATCGTGCAGTCGTCGCCGACCTCGGCGGTCTCGCCGATCACCACCCCCATGCCATGGTCGATAAAGAACCGTCGGCCGAGGGTCGCCCCCGGATGGATCTCGATGCCGGTCACCCAGCGGCTGAAGTTCGCGATCACGCGCCCCAGCCAGCGCATCCGATGGTTCCACAGCCAGTGCGCGAGGCGGTGATACCACAGCGCATGCAGGCCGGGGTATGCGGTCAGCACCTCGAAGGCGTTGCGTGCCGCCGGATCGCGGTCAAACACGCAGCGAATGTCCTCGCGCATCCTGTCAAACATGGGCCGGCCTCAAATCCCGAGTCATCCGCTAGGTTATCACGCCGGTTTCCGGCGCCCTCAGCGGCCCTTTTCCGTGTGCGTCAATATACCGCGCAGCATGCGCACCTCGCTGCCGGTCAGTCCGGCGCGCATATAGAGGTGCCGCAAGCGCCGCATCAGATTGCGCGGATTGTCCGGGTCGAGCACCTCGATGGTCGTCAGGGCCTGCTCGAAATGACGGAACAAACCCTCCATCTCCGCCTGGGTCGCGAGCGGGTCGCGTGCCTCCCCAGCCGTACCCGCCTGCCCGGGATCCATTCCGGTCAGGGCCGCCATGCGGAGCGCGTAGGTCATTACCTGCACGCTGCCGGCCAGGTTCAGGGAGCTGAAATCCGGCACGGTCGGGATCTGCACAAACGCGTTGCAGTAATCCAGCTCGGTGTTCGTCAGACCACTGTGTTCACGTCCGAAGACGAGCGCCACGGGTCCCTCGGCGGCGTTCGCCAGCGCCTGCCCGGCCGCCACGTCCGGGCCCAGTACCGGTACCGAGTGGGTGCGCAGCCGGGCACTGGTGCCCACCACCCACACGCAGTCGGAGACCGCGGCGGCCACGTCATCCACCACGCGCGCCCGCGCCAGCAGGTCATCGGCCCCGGACGCCAGCGCCGTGGCATCGGCATGGGGAAACCGCTCCGGCGCCACCAGCACCAGATCCGTTACCCCCATGGCCTTCATCGCGCGTGCGGCGGAGCCAATGTTGCCCGGATGGGTCGTACCGACCAGCACAACCCGCACCCGGTCCAGGCGTTCTTCCATTCGTGGAGTCTCCGTTGCAAAGCCCGCGGATTGTACACAGGGGGGCTCTCGACTTCCCAAAAAAGAGCGGCTTGTGTATTGTTCGCGGCCTTCCCGCGGCGCGTGCGCGCGTCCGCCGGACACCCCGAAGAACACCAGGAGACACCCCATGCACCCCATGCTGAACACGGCGGTATCGGCGGCCCGCGAGGCCGGACGCATCACCACCCGCGCCTGGGGCCGGCCGGATCGCATGAACACCCGCGAAAAGGCCCGTAACGACTGGGTGTCGGATGTCGACCTGTCCGCCGAACAGGCCATCGTAAGCACCCTGCGCCGTGCCTATCCCGACCACTCGATCATGGCCGAGGAAGGCGGCGAGCAAAGCGGCAGCGACGCTGACTTCGTGTGGATCATCGATCCGCTGGATGGCACCACCAACTACCTGCGCGAGATCCCGCAGTACGGCATCTCCATCGCCCTGAAGCACAAGGGCCGACTGGAACAGGCGGTGGTCTACGACCCGCTGAAGGAAGAGCTGTTCACCGCCACGCGCGGCGCCGGGGCCTTCCTCAACAGCCGCCGTATCCGCGTCTCCGAACGCAAGGACCTCAACGGCGCATTGCTGGGCACCGGCATCCCGTTCCGCGAGGGCCAGGACCTGGAGCGCTACCTGAGCAGCCTGCGCCACCTGGTCCCGGGCACTGCCGGCGTGCGCCGGCCCGGGTCCGCCGCACTGGATCTGGCCTGGGTCGCCTGCGGTCGTTTCGACGGCTTCTGGGAGATGGGCCTGCAGCCGTGGGACATGGCCGCCGGCCTGCTCCTCGTGCAGGAAGCCGGCGGCGTGGTCAGCGACTGGCAGGGCAACCCGGACGTGATGCGCCGCGGCGACGTCGTCGCGGGCAACCCGAAGGTCCTCAAGGCCATGCTCCAGCGCCTGCACAAGGCCGAAAAGGAAGCCACCTCCCGCACCGACTAATGCAGGCCTCGCGCCCACCCCGGGCACCGAGTGTCAGCCCCCGCCGCGCCTGACCTTGCGCTCGATGCGCGTGCGCATCAACCGCAGCGAGAACCACACCCCCGCGACCACGACCGGCACCGCCATCCCGATGGCCATATTCACCGGTAACTGCAACGCAACGACCTCGTCCAGCCCACGTAACAGGTAGGCCACCAGGCTGGTCAGGTAGTAGCTGATCACCACCACCGAAAGCCCCTCCACTGTCCGCTGCAGGCGCAACTGCAGGTCGGCGCGCCGGTTCATCGAACTCAGCAGGTCACGGTTCTGCCGTTCCAGCGCCACGTCCACCCGGGTGCGCAACAGCGATCCGGTGCGGTGGATGCGTGTGGACAGCACCTCCAGCCGCTCCGCCTGCGACGCGCAGGTACCCATGGCCGGATCCATGCGCCAGCCCAGGTATTCGCACAGGGTCTGCAGCCCCGGCATGCGCTTGGTTCTCAGTTCCTCAGCGCCTCGGCTCACCAGCGAAGCATAGGCGCGGGATGCGTGGAAACGGCTGCCGGCATAGCTGCTCAGGCGCTCGACGTCGGAGGCAAGGTCGGAGAGCACCGCCAGCAACTGCTGCTCGCGGTCGGATGCGGCGAACTGCTCGGTGATCCCCGCCATCTCGCCGTTAATGTCGTTCAGCCGGCCCTCGAGTTCGTCCAGTTCCGGCATCAACTCGCGGACCAGAGGGAGCGCCAGCAGGGCCAGCAACCGGTAGGTCTCCAGCTCGAACAGGCGTTGGACGATACGCCCGGCCTCACGCCGGGTGAGATCGACATCGCGCACCAGGAAGCGGGAGAAACCGTCGTCGTGGACCCGAAAATCGGTCCACACCAGGCCATCCCCGCCAGCAACGCCGTTGCCGACGATGGGGTGCGGAGCAAATACGGCTTCCAGCTGCTCGAAGGACCGCTCCGGCATGTCACGCGACTCCAGCGCCAGATGGATCGCGGCGATGGTGCTCCCTGGCAGCTCGCTCAGCCAGTCGGCCGGCACGCGGTTGATCGCCGGGTTGGCGAACGGGTCGCTGAAGGCTTCTCCGGTCACGAAGAATGACCAGGTGGAGAACTCGTTGTGGCGTTCCCAGCGCAAGCGAAACGGCCCCAGATCGCAGGCGACGAAGTTCTTCTGCGGGACCGGCTCGTTCACGCCGAAACGACGGCAGAGCTCCGCCACCAGTTCGCGTTCGCGCTCGGTAGAGTCGCGCGGCGACAAAAGCGCCAGCCACGAGGCAGTCGCTGGGGCGTCCAGCGGTTCGTAGAAACGCGCATGGACTTCGTCGTGAATCGACTCCCGCAAGGGGTGACTCGGGGGCAGGGACGGACTCTCTTTCATCGCGGATTCAACCTGAAGACGGCTTCCAGAAGCCCGGGCAGGCCACGCTGACGGAAGTGGATATGGACGGCAAGGACAGCGTGCTGGCCCAGACGCCGCACCGATCCACTTCACTTTAGAGCGCCCGATGTGCTGGTCTAATGTTGGTGGACACCTCGATTGCAGTCACCACGAAGGGCGGAGCACTCCTCTCGCCGGGCGAGCCGCCCGCAGCCTGTCGGCCTGCACGACCAGGATGGCCCTGGGGAGCCCAGCGTAGTTCGCGCACACCGGCGGCGGCAACGCGAACAACCCCGATTCAGACGGCACCCGTTAGTCGCGCTCCTGCAGCCAAAGGATCAGGCGGGCGTGCTGCTCCGGGTCGGCATCGATGGCGCGGCCCGGACGCAGGTCGTAGTCGGCGAAGGCGGCATCCACCGTCTCGCTGTCCTCGGCCCATTCCTCGCTGAGACGGAAGATCAGGGTCGTCGGGGACGGCCGGTGCACCGCCGGGTGGAAACGCTGGGAGATCATCCCCGGCAGCGGCGGCTCCGGCTCCGAACGGAAGCCATCACCATCGCGGAAGCGCTCCCAGGCCGCCTCCAGCAGTGCCAGGGCCGGGCCATGCTCACCCTCGCCGGTTGCCGCTTCCCAGTCGCGCAGGCCGCGCGCGACGTAGGCGTAATCGTTGAGCGTAGCGGTGCCCGCCTGCTCGGCGGGCAGACCCATCAGGGCCGGCAGCTCCGCCGGGGCGGCGGCGACCTCCAGCAGCCAGGCTTGAACCGCCGCGCCCGCGTCAAGGAAGCGCGCATCGTGCACCGACGCCTCCGCCAGGGCGGACAGCAACAGCCCGTGCGCCCCGGTCAGCACCTTCTCGTCACGCGGCAGGCCGCGCGCCTCGCGCGCCTGGATGAGCGCCTCGCGGCCGGACTCCACCTGCTCGCGAACCTCGTCCCCTGCCAGGTCGAAACGCTCCGCAAGCTGCTCGATCCCCGCGCCACTGCGCGGCAGGTAGCCAAGATCAAAGACCGAGCTGCCCTCCATGCCGAACCAGGCGCGCACCAGCTCCGGGTGGTCGTGGTCCGCGAGTGCCGCTTCCATATCTTCTTCCGGCCACAGGTAGGCCCCGCCCTCGCGGCCCTGATCGTCCACGGCCGACAGGCTGGAGGCGAACCCGCGGAAACCGCCCTCCGCAGCCTCCGCCTGCGCACCCGTCTCGTCCTCGCGCAGGGCCATGTCCCGCTTGACGAAATCGAGGTTCTCGAGCCCCAGATCCACCCAGTCCTCGCGGCCGAAATGCTCACCGGCACGCAGATAAACCAGCGCGAGCTGTGCCTGATCCTCCAGCATTACCTCGAAGTGAGGCTCGTTCCAGTCCGGTGATTCGGAGTAGCGGAAGAAGCCGCCCCCCAGCACGTCACGCAGACCGGAGTGGGCCATCTCGTCCAGAGTGATCTCGAGAAACTCCGCAACCCAGCCTGGGGCCGTGCCGGCCTGCTCGGCCTCCAGCATCGCGTGCAGATAGGGCGAATGGGGGAACTTGGTGGAACTACCGAAACCACCCTGAAGATCGTCGGCCTCACGCTCCAGGCGGCTCCACAGGACCTGCGGCAGTCGGCCCGCGCGGCCCTCGGAAAGCGGTTCCTCGCCCTTGCGCAGTTGCTGGGTGAGCTCCTCGCTCCCACGCCGGGCGAGATCCACCAGCCGGTCGTAATCCGACTCCAGGCGCTGGGTGATGCCATCGAGGAACTCGGCGAACTGGTCACGCGGGGCATACACCACGCCCGTCAGGGCATGACCGTCGGGGGTCACCACCACATTGAGCGGCCAACCTGCACTACCGGCCGTTGCACGCTGGAACTCGAGCAGATAGCTGTCCAGCGCCCCATTGACCTCGCGATCCACCTTCACCGGAATAAAGTTCGCATTCATCCGTTCGGCAATACCGTCGTCCTTGAAGCTCTCCTCCTGCATCACGTGACAGTAGAAGCAGGAGTAGTAGCCACTGGAGATCAACAGCGGGCGTTGTTCTTCCCGGGCCTTTTCCAGCAACGCCGGATCCCAGGCGCGCCACTGAACCGGGTCGTCCACATGCAGACGCAGGTACGGTGACACACTGTCGGCCATCTCCGGGTTGGCTTGAACCGCACCGGGTGCAGCCAGTGCCACAAGCAACAACGGGACATGCATCCCGATCCAGCGGTTTCCGACGGTTGCATACATGCGAGTCTCCAGCAGCATCTAGAAAAGGTTGCTACCCTTTTGGGACGCGCAGACAGGGAAGGTTCATTCCCTTTCCCGGAATTACGCGGATCGCATCGTGCAACACCCCTTGTACATGCGATGTACAAATGTCGTACAATTATTCCATGGCGAGCGCGACGCACATCGAACTTCAAGACGAAGAAGGGTTGTACCCGATCCGCCACGTGTGCGCGGAGACGGGGATCAACGACGTCACCCTGAGAGCCTGGGAGCGCCGCTACGGGCTGATCCGGCCGATGCGCACCCCCAAGGGTCACAGGCTCTACAGCTTGAGTGACATCGCCCGCATCAAACGGATCATGGAACTGCTCGAACAGGGCATCCCGGTCTCGCAAGTCCATCGCGTGCTGAATGACGAGTCCGCACATGGCGCCGCCAGGACCGAATCACCCGAAGCCGATGGCACCCGGCCCCAGGCCGCCGGTGAACGCCGCGCCAGCCCCGGCCCCGGGATCGCCCCCCACACCATGGATCCGATCGCCGAGGCTCTGTATGCCTCGGTGGCCAACCTGGATGCCGACGAGCTGGATCGAATCTACACCCGGCTGGTCATGCGGCACGGCTGGGACGGCGTACATGAAAGCGCCTTTCTCGAGGTTTATCGCCGCCTGCGCGAGGAATCCCGCCACAGTCCCGAGGGCGAGGTTCGCCTGGCCATCTTCGCCGCCTGGGCCACCGCAGCCTTCGCCGATCAGTTGCGCTCGGCCACACGGGCCTGCGACGAGCCGTCCTACCCCTGCCTGGTGCTGGGCGGCGGCCACCAGCAGGTTGGCGGCATGCTGCTGCAGCTCGCCTGCGCACGCCGCGGCATGAAGACCCTGCCCCTGTTCGATGCCACCAGCCCCGAGGGCCTCGATACGCTGATCCGTCGCCTGCGCGCGCCGGCAATGATCATCCATGGCTCCTCGCAGCTGATGCGCAGCCCCGAACTTCCGCGGGTGGAGGCGATCCTCAATCAGGCCGGCCCGCCCTGCTATCTCGCCGGCTCGGCCGCCCTCGAGCTATCGCAGATGGAACACGGTCGCGAGATCGAGGTCCTGCCCGGACCTCCGCTGGAGGCCGCCGCTCGCCTCTCGCGCCACCTGCCCGAATAACCCCGCTCCACCCGCGCCGGCCCCGTGCCCGATTCCGCCTCGCCTGTGGCCGTGCGCAGCCTTCTGGTCGTGCTCGGCGACCAGCTGGCCCCGGACCACCCGGGTCTGCAGGGACTGGACCCGACGCAGGACCGGCTCTGGATGGCCGAGGTGGCCGAAGAATCCCGACATGCCCTGTCGCATATCGCGCGGACCGCGCTGTTCCTGTCGGCGATGCGCCACTTCGCCAAGGAACGCCGGGATGACGGCTTTTCCGTCCACTACCGCCACCTCGGGGAACGCCCCGAGCAGGCCCTGAACGACGCCCTGCGCGCCGACCTCGAACACCTCCAACCGCAAAACGTGCGCGTGTTGCAGCCGGGCGAACACCGCGTGCTGCGCCAGCTGCAAGCCGCCTGCGCCGACCAGGCAATCCCGCTCGAGGTCCTGGACGATCCGCACTTCCTGGTCCCGCTGGACGCTTTTCACCAATGGGCCAAGGGCCGCAAGCAATTGCGCATGGAGTACTTCTACCGCGAGCAGCGCACAGCCCTGGGCGTGCTGATGAACGGCGACGAGCCCGCCGGTGGACAGTGGAATTTCGACGCCGACAACCGCGGGCATTTCGGGCGTGACGGCCCCGGCCTGCTGCCACCACCCCGGTCCTTTCCGCCGGACGCGCTCACCCGCGAGTGCCTGAACGACATCGCCCGGCATCTCCCGGACCTGCCAGGACAGGCCGACGGCTTCGACTGGCCAGTCACCGCGCAGCAGGCACAACAGGCGCTGGACGACTTCATCCAGCACCGCCTGCCCGCCTTCGGCACCTATCAGGACGCGATGTGGACTGACCAGCCCTGGCTCTACCACGCCCGCCTGTCCACCGCCCTCAACCTGCACCTGATCCATCCGCGCACCGTGATCGACGCCGCGGAACAGGCCTGGCGCGATGGCCATGCCCCGCTGGCCGCGGTCGAGGGCTTCATCCGCCAGATTCTCGGCTGGCGCGAGTACGTGCGCGGGCTGTACTTCCATTTTGGCGAGGCCTGGCACGAGTGGAACGCGCTGGAGGCCGACCAGCCGCTCCCCGCCCTCTACTGGGACGCCGACACCTCCATGCAGTGCCTGCACCAGGCCGTCGGCCAGACCCTGCAACTGGGCTACGCCCACCACATCCAGCGACTGATGGTCACCGGCTTGTTCGCCCAGCTGCTTGGCGTGCGGCCTGCCGCGATCCATGCCTGGTACCTGGGCGTCTACGTCGATGCCGTGGAATGGGTGGAGCTCCCCAACGTGATCGGCATGTCGCAATATGCAGACGATGGCCGCATGGCCTCCAAGCCCTACGTGGCAACCGGGCGCTACATCCAGCGCATGAGCAACTACTGCGCGCACTGCCCGTTCGACCCGTCCGAGGCCTTGGGCGACAAGGCCTGTCCGTTCACCACGCTGTACTGGGATTTCCTCGATCGCCACCGCGACCGCTTCGCCCGCCACCCGCGCACCGCGCTGCAGTGGAAACACGTCGAAAAGATGGACCCCGACCGCCTGCAAGCCATCCGCGACCGGGCCGGAGAACTCCGCAAGACGCTCGCCCAGGGAGACCGCATCTGATGCAAAGCCCCGGCCCCACCCTCGTCTGGCTGCGCCGCGACCTGCGCCTGGCCGACCAGCCCGCACTGCAGGCCGCCTGCGAACGCGGCGGCCCGGTGATCCCGGTGTTCATCCATGCCCCGGAGGAAGAGGCCCCTTGGCAACCGGGGGCCGCATCCAACTGGTGGCTGCACCACAGCATCAACGCGCTGGACCACGACCTGCGTGCGCAGGGCTCGCGCCTGATCCTGCGCGCCGGTCCCAGCCTCGACACCCTGCGGGCCCTGGTGCGCGAGACCGGCGCCACCGCCGTCTACTGGAACCGGCTGTACGATCCCGCCACCGTCCTGCGCGATCCGGACATCAAGGCCGGGCTGCGCGCCGACGGCATCGAAGTACACAGCTTCAATGCCCACCTGCTGATCGAGCCCTGGGAGGTCGCGACCGGCCAGGGCCGCCCCTACAAGGTCTTCAGCCCGTTCTGGAAGGCCTGCCTGCAACGCGGTATCGACCGCGACCCGCTGCCCGCACCCGCCGAGCTCCCGCGACCCGAGGCCTGGCCCGACTCGCTCAATCCCGAACAGCTGGGGCTCCTGCCCGCGATCGACTGGGCCGGCGGCCTGCGCGCCACCTGGACCCCGGGCGAGGCCACGGCCCGGGAGCGCCTGGAAGCATTCCTCGACAACGCCGTGCGCGCCTACGCCGAGGGCCGCGACCGCCCGGATCAGGACGGCACCTCGCGCCTGTCGGCGCATCTGCACTTCGGCGAGATCTCGCCGCGCCAGATCCTGCGCGCCTTGCGCCAGGCCGGCCTGCACCCGGACAGCGGCGGCCCCGAGGCCTTCGTGCGCGAACTCGGCTGGCGCGACTTCGCCCATCACGTGCTCTACCACTTCCCGCACACCCCGGAGCGACCGCTCAACCCACGCTTCGAGGCCTTCCCCTGGCGCCAAGCCGATCGCGATCTGCGGGCCTGGCAGCGCGGCGAGACCGGGATTCCGATCATCGACGCCGCGATGCAGCAGTTGTGGGAGACCGGCTGGATGCACAACCGCCTGCGCATGGTGGTCGCGTCCTTCCTGACCAAGAACCTGCGCCTGCACTGGCAGCACGGGGCACACTGGTTCTGGGACACCCTGGTGGATGCCGATCTCGCCGCGAACACCCTGGGCTGGCAATGGGCCGGCGGCTGCGGTGCCGATGCCGCACCCTACTTCCGCATCTTCAACCCGCAAACCCAGGGGGAACGGCACGATCCCGACGGCACCTTCGTGCGCCGCTTCGTGCCCGTGCTCAAGGATGTCGAAATGCGGTATATTCACGCGCCAGGCGCCGGCGGTGCGCGCGGCTATCCGGCCCCGATCGTGGACCTGAAAGCCAGCCGCCAGGCCGCACTCGAGGCCTTCGAGGCCGTAAAAAACCACTGACCCAGACAGGCCCAACCATGACCTTTTCCGAACAGAATCTGTACTACCCGAAGAATGTCAGCTACAACTTCAGCCGCTACGACGAGACCAGTCCCGTGCGTGTAACCCACGACGGCAAGCGCTTTGTTGGCCAGTTGCTGAACTGCGTGGCCCCCTTCCGCATCCGTGTCACCGAGGAAATCACGGGCCCGGGCGCCTCGCGCTTTACCCCGGTCCGCGAAATCGAGATCCAGAGCCTCGACGGCGTGGAATACCTGCACAAGGGCCACCACGGCCACTGAGCAGCATGTAAAGGCCGGACCGCTTTCCCGATCCGGCCTTCCATTACCCCCCTGACGTTCGCACCCGGAACCCTGCATCGCAGAACCGGGGCAAACACCGATGCATGTCATTCATCTGCGTGTCATTCATCAGTGCTCCCCTGGCCTGCTACCCTTGAGACAGGACATCCGTAAAAGGGACGAACGCCATGCAACGCCTTCTCGCCTCCTTCCTGATGTGCACCCTGCTGGTCCCCGGCCTGGCACTTGCTGACAAGCCCGGCGACCAGCGTGCCATCGCCGGCATGGACACCGGACGCATCCTCTGGGACATCACCATTGCCGAACCGGAACGCCTGATTGCCCGCCTCAGCGTGATCCGCGAGACCTATGACGACATGCAGCGCCAGGGCCTGGAGCCGGAGATGGTCTTCGCCTTCCGTGGCGGGGCGGCCGGCCTGATCGCCCGCTCCACCGATCACCTGGATCTCGAGGACGTCTCCGCAGTGCGCCATATCCATGAGCGCCTGGAGGGTCTGCTGGAGCTGGACGGCATCCACATGGAAGCCTGCAACATCGCCACGCGGCGCTTCGAACTCGAACAAGACGATCTATTGCCCGGCATCCAGATGGTGGGCAATACCTTCCTGTCGATCATGGGCTACGAGCACCAGGGCTACGCAACCATACGCATCGACTAACCCCGACCGCGGAATGCCGCTACAATCGAGTCGGGCGGACATTCGGTCGGCCCCGGGACCGCGCCAAAGGCACGGTCACCGGGTCATTTGACCGGGTCACAAATGGCAGCGAAAGACTGCCGAGAAAGACAAGGGGAGGCCTCTTTGGCGCATATGGAAATCACGACCTTCGGCACCGTTGGTGTACGCGTGGAGGACCGTGACATACCCGCTCTGTCCGGGACGAAGCTCGGGCTGCTCCTCACCTATGTGGCAGCCGAGAGCCCTCGGCGCATCCCGCGCGAGGAACTGGCCCGCCTGTTCTGGCCGGATCTGGACGCCGACAGCGCCCGGGTCAACCTGCGTCAGGGGCTGTTTCAGCTACGGCGCCAACTCCCTGCCGGCGACCCCACCCTGCTCGACACTACACCCCGCTACGTGCGTTTCCAGCCCCAACCGGAATCGCGCATCGACTTCCTCACCCTGAATCGCGCGCGCGCCGAGCGCCGCACTGCCGAGAGCCGCGAGACGACCGCCGCGTCTGCCGAGCGTGCCCGCGCCGAGCGCCGCACTGCCGAAAGCCGCGCAGCCACAGCCACACATCCGAACCTCGCAATCGTCTGCGACTACCGCGGGCACTTCCTCGAGGGACTGCGCGCCCTGCAGGATCTTCCGGAGCTGTCCGCCTGGGCCCAGGCCCAGCGTGACCATCACTGGCAAAATCTGCTCGTCTTCATCACCCACAACCTCGTCGCACTGGCCAAGCCCAACGAGGGCGAACCCCTGCTCGCCGAGCTCCACCGCCTGCTGGCGATGGAGCCACACGACGAGACCCTGCACCACCTCCTGATGAAGGCCCTCGCAGCCAGCGGCCACCCGAAGCGCGCGCTCGATCACTATGCCCATCTCGAGGCAGAGGCCGGCAAGGCGCCCGGCGAACTGCTGGCGCGCACGCGCGAGGAAATCCTTGGCGCCGAGCGTGCCGAGGCCACTAGCCAGCGTGTCAAGACCGAGGAGGCCGAACCGGCCATCCTGCGCCCGGAACGTCGGCGGGTCACCGTCGTGGCCTGCCATGTCCAGCCCGACGCGGAAGCCGACATCGAGATCCAGCAGCAGCAGGTGAACCGCGCCCTGGAGCACGTCGACTTCGTCCTGCTGAGCCATCACGGCCATGTGGTTCCCTCCCCGGGACACGGCCTGCTGGCTTATTTCGGCTACCCGGCCGGTCGCGAAGAGGCCACCGTCGACGCCGTACACGCCGCCTGGCAAGCGCTGGAGACCGCCCCCGCCGACTGCAAGCTGCGTCTGGCCGTGGATAGCGATCTGATCGTCACCGGTGCCGACCCCGACCTGCCCGATCCGACCGGCCAGCTCACCGCCCGTGTCCACGACTGCGCGCAGCACGCCGATCCCGGCACCCTGCGCGTCAGCGCACCGACCTACGCCCGTGTCTCGGGGTACTTCAGCTTCCGCGCGACCGAGGACGGTACCGGTACCTACCGTGTCACCGGCGACCCCGGCCCGCTGGACCGGGTGGATGCGCAGAGCCTGCGCGACCTCACGCCCCTTACCGGGCGCAGCAAGGAACTGCAACAGCTTCGGGGGCACTGGGATCAGGTCCTGGAAAGTAGCGAGGTCCGCTTCGTGCTGGTCCAGGGTGAGGCCGGGCTGGGCAAGAGCCGGCTTGCCCGGGGGCTCGACCAGCAAGTCCGCGGGCAGGCTCGCTCACGCTACCTGCTCAAGTGCCGCGAGGACCGCACTCGGCAGCTCCTGGCGCCTGTACGTCAGGCCTTTGCCACCTGGATGGGTCAGGATAGCCTGCGCGAAGCCCGCCAGCGGCGCCTCGAAGGCGCCCTCAAGATGGCGGGCACACCTCCCAAACTCGCACCACGCCTCGCCCATTGGCTGACCCACCCGGAGGCCGACGGCCCCGAGAGCCTGGCTCACGAGGGGCTGGACCGTGACCGCATCATCGACACCCTGGTCGAACTGGTCCACCGACGGTCGGCCCATGGACCGACCCTGCTCATCTGCGACGACCTGCACTGGATGGACTCCGGTACCTCGGAGTTCCTGCGACGCCTGTACCAGCGCCTGCATCACCGACCGATCATGGCCATCCTGACGGCCCGCATGAGCTTTCGCTCCTCCTGGCGCGACCTGTCGCTGGAGCACATCCGCCTCCACGGCCTGGACGATGCCGCCGCACACGGCCTGGTGGACCGTCTGGACCCGAATGGCCGCCTTTCCAGCGGCCTGCGCAACCAACTGGTCGAGCGTGGCGAGGGCGTCCCGCTGTTTCTCGAGGAGCTCACGCGCTATGCCCTCGAAGCCGCCCGCACCGGCCAGCTGCCCGAAACCCTGCCGCCAGGACTCTCCAATCTCCTGGTCGCGCGTCTGGAACAGCTCGGCAGTGCCCGCGAACTGGCGCATTCCGCCGCAGTCATCGGGCGCGACTTCGACACCCGGATCCTCAGCCGCCTGCGCGGCCAGCCCGCCGATACCATCCGCCGCCAGCTGACGCGCCTGACCGGGAAGGGCTTCATCGAACCCGCCGGCATGGTGGATGGTGTGCGCTATCGCTTCCGCCACGTCCTGTTCCGCCAGGCGGCCTACGAATCGATGCTGCTGAGCGACCGCACCCGTCTGCACGGCCAGCTGGCCGATTTGATGCAGGAAGACGGCGAGCATGGCATGCAGACCGCCGACTGGGGTCGCATCGCCAACCACCTTTACCACGCCGGTCGCTATCCGGAGGCCGTAAACGCCTGGCTGCAGGCCGGTGAAGCCGCCTTCGCCCGCGGCATCCTGCCCGAGGCCTCGCACTACTTCGAAGACGCCCTGGACTGCCTGGAGCGTCACCCAGAGGCCCACGCGAGCGGCGATCTGGCGACCCACGAACGTGACACCCTGCGCGCCCTGGGTGGCCTGGGGGCCTCCAACCTGGCCCTGCTGGGCTACGGGTCGCGCACGGTCAACGATATCTTCGAACGCGCCATGCGCCTCACCGCCCCGGAACAGGACCCGGTACAGTACTTCCGCGTCCTCTGGGGCCTGTGGCACGGCGCCGGCTCCTGGCATGGATTCCAGGAGGCTCATCGCCTCGCCGCGGAGATGGAGCAACTGGCCGAGCGCTCCGGCGACCGCCTGCTGCGCATCGCGGCCCATTATGTCCAGGGCAACACCCATTTCTGGACCGGCCGCTTCGGCGAGGCGCTGGAACACCAGACGCGGGCGGTCAAGCTCTATCGCGACGCCGACCACGCAACCCTGGTGGCGCGCCATACCGAAAACCCGGCCATCAGCGCCCGGGGCTTCATGGCCTGGACGTTGCTCCATCTGGGAAATCACGCGCGCGCCTGGACCGAAATGGATGCCGCGTGCCAACAGGCAGACCAACTCGGCCATCGGCCTACCGAGGCCTTCGTATATGCCTTCCGCTCGGTACTCGGCTTTTTCTCCAGCGACCCGGAATCCGCGCTGCCTGCAGCGCGCCACGCGCTCTCCATCGCCCGCGAGTACGACTACCCACTGTGGCGCGCCGCCGGCATCACCCTCGAGAGTTGGGCCCTGGCCCGGAAGGGCCAGGCCGATGCCTACCAGGCCATCGAACAGCAGGTCGAGGCGATGCGCCACATCATGGATGGCGTCAACACCATCTTCCAGCTCATCCTGCTGGACGCCCTGGAGGCCAGCGACATCGCGGCCGAACAGCGCCTGGCAATCGCCGACGAGGCGTTGACAGGCTGCCGCAAGCGCGGCGATCTCGCCTTCGAACCGGCCATCCGCCGGTTGCGCGCCGTCGCCCTGCTCGCCCGCAGCAAAGGGAAAGCCGACGACGGCTGGCAGGACCTGGAAAGCGCGCGCAGCATCGCCCACGAACAGGGCAATCCCAATATCGAACGCCAGGCCCTGCTCGATTACGCCCGATTCGCCACCGACCCACAGGTGCAGACCTGGGCCGAACGCGAACTCCTGCGCATCAACCATTGCATCATCCCGCGCCCGGACACAGAAGAACCCCGTCAGCGCGACCCCCGCCTCGCCTGACATCAGCCGCCGGGACAAGCGCCCGGCGGCCAAGGCGCTACCGGTGTGTGATCCCAACACCACAAAAAAAAAGGGTTCATCGAGCATTACCGGGGAAGGCTGCGCGGATTTTGAGGAAGAAGTATTCCTGGTCGCGGTAGCCATAGGCCCGACGCTTGATGACCTTGATCGTGTTGTTAATGCCCTCGACGACGCTGGTGTTCAGCCGGTGGCGGCAGCGCGAGACGATGCCGGGTAGGTAGGGCTCCAGCAGGCGTGCGAAGCGCTGCAGGGCCTGGATTCCACTCTCGTGCGCTTGCTGCACCCATTGCCGCCACGCCTGGTACGTCCGCTCGGGGCTGCGCTGGAACCACAGTCTCTTGAGTTCGTCGCGTAAGAGGTAGACCGTCAGT